>WQVV01000010.1 GCA_009785665.1 Defluviitaleaceae bacterium | reverse complement strand
GCATGGAAAGATTGCCAACTCTGATTGGTTATTTTTGTTGCTCAAAATTTACACGATTACCCCCTGTTTCTTCCTGCGAATAATCTTCATTTTAGTGCTTGACTTTTTATTAGCAGGTTTCTGTATAAACTCGTCCGTCTGCTGTGTACAACAAATTTTCGCCCCAGAGGGGGTGTGCAGTCATGCACGAGTGGTAGCGGAAATGCGTTGCACAAACAAACGGACATGTCCATTACATATTCGTCTGTGTAGAAAAGCGTCTATATATAAGACGATTGAAGATAGGCATAATCGCCAAGATTTCATATGTAATATTTTCCAATTTGATTGCATTAACTCTATGTTGTATAATTATTCCACATTACTTTACGAAAGCGGGGGAACTAGATGTTTTTAGCTACATTGGTGGTAAAACTGGAAACGCCCGAAGAAAAACAAACAATATCCGAGTTGTACATGGAATTAAGATTTCTTTGCCATAGATATGCCATGAAAGTAACCCAGAATACTACAATGGCGGAAGATGCCGTACACAATGCATTCGAGAGTATAATAAAAAACAAAAAAACATTTTTCGCGCTCGACAAGGAGCAACAAAAATCTTATATTTTTATAGCAGTAAAACGCAAAGCCATTGATTTAATGCGAGGAAAAGATGAAAGTGAAAAGAGTTATCTTGACGATGTCCCCGAAATTGCAGATAATTTTGATATATATGATGTTGTGGAAAACGAGGAAAGCTATCAAAATTTAGTTAATCATATTAAAACATTGCCCGATATATACAGGGATATATTTCAGGAGAAATATCTGCGAAAAGAAAACAGGACTAACAAAGAGATTGCCAAAGAGCTAGGTATTTCAGAAAAAGCAGTATCAAAGCGTATTATAAGAGCAAAGACTATGCTACTTGAAAAGATGGGTAAGGGTGTAATATATGAACAACCAACTGCGTAACGAAGTATCAGAAACAATTTTGCGCCGCGCTATAATAGATGCCTTCAACCAAGACATGGCAGAAATCGAAAGCGAACCCGCAGAGCCATACACATTTTCAGAAGCCCATAATGCACGTATGCGGGCTTTGTTTAGGCGCGAAGCACGCAGGGAAGCGATGAGCAAATTCTACGACAAAGCAAAACGTGCGGCTATTATTGTGATGCTTACGATTTCAACTTTATTTGGTACGCTACTAACTGATGCTAATTTCAGAGCTACAGTAAGGGACGCTCTTATCACACGGTATGAGCAATTTACGCTATTTCGCTTTATAGGCGAAAATTACGAAGTAGGGGATTCGGATTGGCTTCCAAGCTTTATACCCTACGGCTTTGAATTGATAGAAACAGTCGAGTTTCACATTGGTAGGCTTATTGTTTGGGAACACCCAAATGGGAATTATATTCAATTTGAATATTTTTCAGCCGAAGGTGCAATAGTAGGCGTAGACAACGAATACACAGAGATGTCATTCATTAAACTAGACGGGATAGAGTATTTCGTAATCACGCCGCTTGCTGGTAGTGAACATTCTTTTCAAGTGCTGTGGCTTATGAATGGTTATGTATTCACATTAATTTCGAGTCTGGATTCTGAAATACTTTTGGAAATTGCGATTTCTGTTGCACCTATTCCTTAGAACCTGTTTAATATCTCCCGCATGTTGAATTTCCGTGCGATTTTTTCGCCAATCAAGAAGGGTTTCGCGCCGCGTCCTAGAAGGTAGTCGTTTTTCGTTTTCTTTGCCCACAAGGCAAAGAAAACTCGAAAAACGACATGCAAGTGAAATCCCGACGCAGAGTGGCGGAAAAAGCGTGCGGGAAGGCAACGTGCGGGAGATATTAAACAGGCTCTTAGAACCAGCGGTCAATAATTTTGCGCTAGGACAGCGCGAAATTATTGACCGCTGGTTCTTATACCCCTACGTCTTCTTGTTTCTTTTTTCCAAAAGCTTGTTGATTTCGTTGACATCTTCCCTAATGCGCCCCATTCGCAAAAACATAGTAACCATGTATATTATCACAGCCATAGATACAAGAATCCCTATTTCCGCAAGTGGCGAAAGCCAACGATAAAACCAATCAAATACCAAGTGGAAGACGACCAACACAACCATGATGTAAGCAATTTCCAACAATACTTCTAAAAATATATATCGGCTTTCAAATTTTCTGATTAAAAACAAACCCAAGTGAATCACGACGTTTGCCCCCAAGATTTGCAACACGGTATGACTAAATGGAATATAAAACATAGTCAAAGCTATGCTAATAGCTGACAATATAACAAGCGCGAGTCCAGTTGTTGTAAAAATATTAATTATAACTCTTTTCACAGTTACACTCCTTTATACAATGCGCTTTTTATATTTTCTAGGTATTTTCTTGAAACATGTACTTTCTCGTTATTTTTCAAGGTGGCTTCCATTCTGCTGTTTGGTAATGTGGAAACGGAATCCAGTGCATTCATGTTTAGCACACAAGATTTGCTTATTTGCACAAACCCCAAATGCCCAAAGTCATTCACTATTTGATACAGGCGAATGTCCGTCTTGTACACTTCTTTTCCACAGTAAACAAACGTCATTTTATCCACGCTTTCAAAATAATATATATCCGACACATTTACCAACTTCTCGCCGCTATCGCAAGTGCATTTTATTCTGGTTGTTGCCGATTTAATCATTTCCGTTACGCGTATTACGTCTTCCGTCATCTCGTTGTATTTGATTAGGATTTCGGTTTCTGCAACCGACATGTCCTGCACTAACTTTACAATCATTGTGCCATCACCTACCTGTAGCGAACAGACATTGGAAAAACGTAATTGAAGGAGGGCAGCCAAAAACGCGAAACAAGCGTTTTTGGCTGTTTTGCCCAACGTGCAGGCACGATTTTGAAAGTCGTTCGCTATAAATTATATACACAGTTTTAACAAATTCAATGCCAAAACGCTAAGATACAATTACGGGCTACTAAGATGCAAAAGGCGGGCGGGCGGCAAAGCCGCTTTTCGCCGATAACCTATATTACAAGCTAACACATGCGTCTCGAAGCCATGAACAGTTACAAAAAAGGGTGTTGCATTCTGCTTTCGCAGTTATGCAACGCCCTTTCACACAAATCCACGGTTGAAAAAACAAATTACTTATTTTGCCCAGTCGCGCCAACTGCACCGAAACCAACGGCGGCAAGAATTAGAGCAACAACAACAGCAGTCCACCAGTTGCCAAAGCTTAAAGCCGAGATAAAATGGGCAATAAGCAACAGCGCGATGGTATCAACAACAACGGTAATAGCAAAAAGCGTCAAACCTCTAGCTTTTTTGAACAGTTGCATAACCAGCGGAACAAGAAGCGCGTTTACAACGCCAAGGATAAGCGCGGCGATAGCAAGCGCGACCCAATTTCCGCCAAAGCTCATAGACAGGAACGGGATATTAATGAAAGAAAGCAACCAGGAAATCAGAAACAAAAGTACAGCAGTAATCACACCATTAATAACAATTGCGAGTAACACAAGCAATTCCTCCTTTCGACAAGAAAAATAAGGCGACACCGCCAACCATGGATTTTTTTTTAGATTAAAGATTTAAGGTCAAGAGATTTAAGGTCAAAAGATTTAAGGTCAAAAGATTTAAGGTCAAAAGATTTAAGGTCAAAAGATTTAAGACCTTGGGACGCTGTCCCAAACCCTGCAAGGGGCGCGCCCCTTGACCCGCTTTTTTGGGGTTTTTTATTGAGGGGAATCGCGTTCTCTTGTTTTAATCTTTTTTTTAGGCTAGGAAATTGTTCATGGCTTCGTGACGTATAACGTTAGCTTACCAATACATGTAATCGGCGAAAAGCGGCTGTGCCGCCTGCCTTTTTTATTCTTTACTTTTTAATCATCAAAAATTCAAAATCTTTTTCAGCTCGTTTGCGCATTTTAATGCTATTCTGAACTCGTAGTTTTCTATTAGGTTGGCTAGTACGGCGGATTCTGGTAGGGTGCGTAGTTCGTCTAGGTAGTCAGTGGCGGTCACTTCTTGAGCGGTTAGTAGTGGGATTAGATTGTCGAATAGAGTTTTTGCCTTTTCCTTGTTTAGAGGGACGGATTTTGTTTTTGCATCTGGTATACCTATGCTTTCTATTACGTTGTTATGCTCTTGCTCTAGCCTTGACAATAGCTTGTCGATTGGTAGTATTTCATCTTTTAGAACGTATTCTACTTGTGCGGCTGTTTCGGCTAGTAGGGGTTCTTGCATTAGGCCTGCTAGGCCTTTTAGATTGTGGGCTATGCGGTGCGCTGTGGAAATATCGCCAACATTAAGGGCGGCAAGCAATTCTGCAACTGCATTTCTGTGATTTTTTACATAATCTATGCGCAGTTTTGATACTATGTTGGCATCACTTTGATAATCGTTAATGCTTAATTGGCTGGAGGTTTTGCCTTTTTCTGCTCTGGCTTGGTCTATTACTTCTTGTGGTTGCAAGTCTCTTATATACTTGATTAAAATTGTGTTCAAATGCGTTGTTTGAATTGGTTTGGAAATAAAACCATCAAAACCGTTTTTGATGAACTCCTCGGCTTGACCTATTAGCGCGTTTGCGGTAAGTGCTACTATTGGGCCTTGGTAGTTTAGTTCGCGCATAATTGCTAAAGTTTCGTTGCCGCTTATTTCTGGCATCATTTGGTCTAGGAAAACTATGTCATAGGTGTTGCCGTCTTTTATTTTTTGTATGGTATCATGGCCGTTTGTGCAAGTTTCTATTACTAGGTCGTAAAAACCTAGTAAACCTCTGGCTACATATAGGTTTGCTTCCATATCGTCTACAACCAGAACTTTTCCGTAGGGCATAGGCTCTGGCTCGAAGTTTAGTTTTGACGAGGTGCTTATGAACATCTCAAATTGTTGCAGACGCGCAGATAAATCCTTCCCAATAACACGAGAGTCTACCGTTTCTTGCGGAATACGAACTATCACCTCTGTGCCTATGCCAAGATTGCTTTTTACGTCCATTTTCGCGCCCATCAAACTCACAAGGTTAGACACTATAGACATGCCCAGCCCTGTGCCGCCAATTCCGATTTCACGCTCGTGAAAGCGCGTAAAATCGTCGCCCAGAATATCCAGTTGCTCGCTACTCATGCCAACGCCCGTATCACAAATGGACACGACCAATTCCCTATCTGCCCAGTGCATGGATAGGGTGACAGTTCCTTTTTCGGTGTACTTGAAGGCATTTGAAAGCAAATTGTACAAAATCTGCTCTATGCGCAAAACGTCGCCGTAAAGCATAAAGGGTAGATTTTCGTCAATTTGCATTATAAACTCGATATTTTTGCTGCCAAGGAATGCCGACTGCATATGCGCCGCGTCGCTTATCATGCTGGAAGTTTCGTACTCTACTTGAATGATTTCCATTTTGCCAGCTTCGATTTTGGATAAATCCAGTATGTCATTTACGATATTTAATAGCATGTTTGACGAATTGTGGATTTTTGCGAAAGCTTCTTCCAAGCGTGGCGGCAATTCTGGGTTTTGCAATTCAATTTCGGATATGCCCAAAACTGCCGAAATTGGCGTGCGTATTTCGTGGCTCATTCGGGCTAGGAATTTACTTTTCACCATATTTTTTTCTTCGGCTATTTCAAGGCGTTGTTTTTCAATTGTTTTTATTTGGCGCAAATCGTATGCATAGCCCACCAGAACAGATTTACCCGAACGATGCAATCGCACAAAAGTAAACTCAATTGGTAGTTCGTCACCGCTTGCTGTGATATGCATATACTCGAATTTGCCTTGCCCTTTTTTCATAATATCGCGCAAAGCCTGCGTCATCATATCTTTTGACGACATGCCGCACGGCTGAAATTCTGGCGTAAACCTGTAGTGATTTTCCAAGTACTCCCTTTTGTTTGGAATGCCGAATAAACCTAGGGCTTGATTGTTGCAATCGGTTAGCTTGAAAACGTCGCCATCAGGTTCCCAAACTTCAACGCATAGTGGCGACATTTCAAATAAAGTATTAATCCATTCGTTGTCTTCCAAGCGTTTTGCTTCTGCTTTTTTCTCCTCGCGTAAATCGCGAATATACACAACTCCAGTTTGCGCATCACCATAACCAACACGCACTAATGTAACATCTGCTGGGAATATCTCACCCTTGGCGGTCAAATGTGTCCATTCAAGCGTTACTTTGCCGTGGGTCATAAGCGCGTGAAAAACCATGTCAGATTTTTCTTTCGTGGGTGTTCCGCAATGCTGATACGGCGGGAAAAAATCGTAGTATCGCTCGTTAAACTGTTTTATGAAATTCTCCTTGTCACCTAGCCCGAATAATCTTACTGCTTCCTCGTTGCAATTAATAACTTTGCGGTTTGTATCGTACAACATAACACTCATAGGTGCAGAATCTAGCATGTATTTTATATGCTTGTTAAACTTGCGCTCAGCCATAGCATCTTTTACTTGCCGCACAAGTAGGCATACTTCCACGCGCTTTTTTAATCGCAGTGCTGATATTGGTTTTATTATATAATCTGCCGCGCCTAGGTCAAACCCCTTAATTTCAGCCTCTTCATTTCTGTGTGACGTTAAAAAAACCACAGGTACTTGTGCCATTTTGGGAATATTTTTTAACTTGCGAATAACTTCATAACCGCCCATATCTGGCATTTCCACGTCCAGCAAAATTAAACTCGGATTTATATTTGGCAGAATCATAAAAAAACGCTCACCAGAATCAAAGGTTATAACATTGTACGTATCGCCTAATGCTTTTTTGCATATGGTCAAATTGCTAATATCGTCATCAATTAATACAATTGTTTCCTTTTTTTCAATTTTATCAGTCATGTGAAAGCCTCCTTTGTTTATGCCAAACAAATGCCTTACTTTGCCGCCGCTAATGCAACCTCGGCAGCTTTTTCAAACGCACCACGCAGAATTAGCTCCGAAATATTTTCTAGCGTTTCCTTTGTTTTTTTGGAACACGCCCCGCTTTTTAAGGTGTCCAAGGTGCTATCGGCTAGAGAGATGTCGTAGTTTTTGCAAGCGTCACTGATAATGTGCAGTAATTCCGATAGGTTGCTTACGTCCTGTTCGTCGGAAATGTGTTTTTTCTCTGGTTGAAGTTTTTTTATTAACTCGCGCAGGCTTACTATGAAGTCGGGAGTTTTTTCATTTATGGTGGTCAAATCTTTGTTGCGACCAGATTGCTCTAGCAACGCCGCTTCTTCTGATAGGCTTATTCGCCCTATATTCATCAGCGCGCCTTTTAAACCATGGGTGTAAATTGTGTAGTTTTTGATGTTGTTTTCGTCCCATTCGTTTTGCTTTAGTATGGATTCTATTGCATCAACAAATTTTGTCGAACCTCTGGCAAAAGCTTCATACAAACCACTTATTTGCATATTGCTGTGGCTGTTTTCTAAAGTTTGTGCATCTGCGGCGGCTAGAACATCGGGGGATTGTTTTTCTCGTATAAAATGGATTAGGCATTCGTTAAGCTGTTTTAGGTCGATTGGTTTTGATATAAAACCGTCAAAACCGTTTTTGATAAATAAATCTTCTGCGCCCTTGATTGCGTTTGCGGTAAGGGCAACAATTGGGTGATTGTAACCCATGTCGCGCAATATCTTTACGGCTTCAATGCCGTCCATTACGGGCATCATGTGATCCATGAAAATAATATCGTAGACCTTGCCGCTTTTTACTAGCGCGATTGCTTCTTCTCCGCTTTCTGCGGTGTCTATAATTAATTTGTACAGCGAAAGCAATCCTTTTGCTACATAGATATTTGCTTCAACATCATCAACAACCAACACCCTGCCATAGGGCATGTTCATTTGTGTTCTGTCTAACTGCACTCCTCTTTTTAATGTCGCTTTGCTAAAGTGAAGGCTTTCCAGCTTTTCGATTGCTTTTTTGCCTAATGTATCTTCTCCGCTTTGTTCCTGCGGGATTCTCACTGTGAAGGTACTGCCAATGTCTGGGGTGCTTTCAACCGTGATTTCACCGTTCATCATCTTCACTAGCTGATAAATAATTGACGTTCCTAAACCCGTACCTTCGATACGGTGATTTTCACGCTCGTTGAATCTTGTGTAATCGTTCTCAAACATTACGTCTATTTGCTCGGGTACCAAACCTTGCCCCGTGTCTGTTACTACGGTGATAAAATCAAGCTGATTGTTTTGGCTGCGTGCCAAACCAAATGAGATTGTTACTAATCCCTCTTGAGTGTATTTGAACGCATTGGACAGTAAATTGTTGATTATTTGCTTGATTCTAAGTTCGTCGCCAATCATGAAAGATGGCAGGTTTTCGTCTACTTGCATTTTAAATTCGATTTTTTTGCTTTTTTTATGCAGAAGGTTTAGTTGAATCGCGTCTACTATTAAACCCGCGGTGCTGTAAACTTCCGAGATTATGCGCATTTCGCCAGCTTCAACTCTTGCCATGTCTAGTATGTCGTTGATGATGGCAAGCAATAAGTTTGAGGAATTGTATATGCGAAGGAATGCTTCCTCAATGTCTGGCGAGTGCCTTTCCTGCTGTAATTGAATTTCCGTTATGCCGCGTACTGCGTTTATTGGCGTGCGAATTTCATGACTCATTCGAGCTAGGAAACGGCTTTTTGCTCTGTTTTCTTGTTCGGCTTCTTCGCGGCGTTTTTCGCTTCGTATGTCGCGTAGGTAGAAGGCGTAGTTTACCGCGCCGTGAATATCAATTGGGTTCACTGTTACTTCACAAGTCACGCCCTCGCCGAAAAACGTTACATACCTATGCTGATACCTATAGACACTATTTTGTGACATGCTTTCTACAGACATTTTCGCGTGTGCGGTTATTGCTTTTTCAATTTCTTCTTTGTTTGTTTCATAATCTGGATAGGTGTATCTGTAGTTTTGCATGAAATAGCGGTGACCACTACAATTGTCTATTGATTCTTCTGGGCAGCCTTTGCAGACCTGTTTACAACGGGGATTCCAGTTGGTTTTGCTTGTTATCAATTCTTGATAATCGTCGCTTTCGGATTTTAGCATAAACATATCTACGGCGGCGCGGTTGCATTCGATTACTTGGTATTTCTCGTCTAGTAGCACATACGCACCAGGCATGGTTTTGTGTAGTAATCTGACTTTTTCGTGCATTTTATTTTCGCTTTCGATGGCGGCTTTAATTTCGTTTGCAGAACGTACAGTTCTGCGTGTTGCCACAAACGTCATAAACAGCATAGCCAATGAAAAAACCGCCAATATAACGAAGCCAATCATGGCAGGCACTATAATGGTGTTTAGACTTTGAGAAACAGGAACATCAACCGCCGAAACGGGAATAATTTCAAATAAAGTCCAATCCACTACTTCCAATGGCGCGGTAATAAGATATGAATATCCTAACACGGGGTCGTTGAACGTACTAAGCCTATTCTCCGCACAAATGCTTTTAAGCAAATAATTGCCCCCTGGCATATCAAAAAGAGTTTGCACGCTATAATCACCATCAAGCGAATCAAACATGCTGTGATATATGATGTCGCCTGTGTTGGTGGTTAGAACACGGTATCCGCCACCCAAAACACGGTTGTATGTAATGCGATTCATAATATCTTCTTGCACAACAGACACACCCACTACTGCCCCAACATTGTTAAGTTCGGGAAGATATTGGGCTATTGCCGCCGTAAAATTTCTGTTGCCCTGCGACCAATACGGGTTGGTTATAACGATTTCACCTGCGCCAGCTTCGGTGGCATCTCTGTACCATCTTGTTCCCGTTGCAAGCCAATTACTGCCTGGGACTATTCCAGAGCCATTTATTATGCTACCGTCCGAAAATCCTATGAAGACATTAATAATATAGTCATTCTCGCGTACAATATTTTCTGCGATTGCTCTAAATTCCCTATCTCTTTCGTCAAAGTCTCTAAAGCCCTGTCCTCTATATTCTTGCGGAGTGGACAGCGCGCTTAACGTATTGGATAACGAATTAACCGTGCTATAGGCCGAACTAAACCAAGCATCTATTTCGCTTGCATACAACTGTTTTTCTAGTTGCGCCACGCCAATAGTATAGTCATAAATAACGCCGCGCATGGTGCTACTGACAATAAGATAAAGCACTGACAGACTGATAATCAACAGCACAGAAATGCCCAAACTAGAAAAAATAAAAAAATATCGCCAGCTTGTAGTCTTTTTTTCATTGTGCATAAATTTTCCCCCTTATGCTTATGATACTTTTTCCACCTCAAACATTGGAATGCGCCCATCCCGCCACACTTCAAATTTCCACTGTATTTGCGGGGCGCATTTCAATGTTTAAGAGTGGAAAAAGTATGAACAGTTTCCGAGCCTATCAAAAAGCGGTTGTCTTCGCATTTTTACATGTTTAGAACAGCCGCTTATATGCGTTTATTTAATTGTATCATAGACAGACGCTTAAATTCAAGACCTACCTATTAAAGTACATTCGAGAACTTCCGCTTGTGGAGCGTAAGGTTAGCTGGTGCTGTCCGTTGCCGCCTGATGTGTTGCCGCGTCCGTGATTTTGGCCGTCTATGCGGATTGTGCCTGATGATGCAGATGCTTGATAAGTGAAATCGTTGCGGCTGTTGCGTAGGTATAGGCGGGTGCTTCCAGAAGTTGATTGCAGATACGTGCTGCCTTGAAGTGGAGTGATTCTTGCGTCTGTGAAGCGAACAGAGCCACTTGTGGAACGTGCTTCAAGGTTTTGCCACGTTGCGCCAGTGAAACGCACGCTTCCAGAGGTGCTTCGCAGATAGCCGTTTGTGAACTCTATGTCTTCGCCACGAACGCTTCCGCTGGTTGACCTTGCTGTTAAATCGTTCGTATTAACATTGTATAGGCGAACACTTCCACCTGTGGACGTTGCTGATAATTCTTCTGCGTTGATATTTTGTAGGCGAACGCTTCCGCTGGTTGATGCTGCTGCGAAAGTTTCGGCAGAAACTCCGTCTACGCGTACACTGCCAGCGCGGCTGCTTGCGGTGAATGCTGAAAGCTCCATGTTTGCGGGTAGATAGATTCGCACTTCACGCCGCCCTATGTCGCCAAATTGAAGTATGCCAAAGTGTAGTCTCCTGTTGTTGCGTTCTGCTAAACGTGTGTCTACTATTAAATTGCCATTTTTTACGACTAACGCGCTTTCTTGAAAATTTACCAGTTGAACTTGTACTTCGTCCCGACCGCGTGGAAGCGTTTCAACCACCACTCGCGCAGAACTTGCGTCAATGTGTATAAAGCTAATATCTTCGCGTACATTCACTACCGTTGTTCCCAACGAGCCACGGTGCGAAATAAAATTCCCAATAGCCAATATCGCCACCACCGCCAAAATTGCTACTATGGCGATTCGATTCCATTTTAAACGTCTGCGTGTTGGTGGTGCGGTGTATTGCGGTGATTCTTGATTTGGTGTTAGTTCCTGCTCTTGCTCGCTTTGAAGAATTTCATTACCTTCATTGTCAAATTGTTTATTGTCCATTGTTGTTCCTCCTCGAAAATTTTCTTTCTATTCAAATTATAATTACGCAATAATAATATTTTAGTCTGTGCGATTGGAAAATGTATTGACGTTACGTTAATATAATTATGCAAGGAGGGCTTATGAAAAATATATTAATCTGGGGGCCAGCAAGAGTTGGGAAAACAACTTTGGCAAAGAAACTTCAAAATAAATTAGGGCATAGCATTGTATGTACAGATAGCCTTGTTACTGCGTTTGGGCAGTCGTTTCCGCAGTTGGAAATTGGGCATGGTTATCCTCATGTCGCTATGAATTTCGCGCCATTTATTGCGCAATATCTTTGTGTGTTGGCGCGTAAATCTAAAATGCTAAATGGCGATAAATTTGTAGCCGCATTAACGCATTTTTCTGTTGATGATGTATTTGCCAAAATGGAAGAACTTTTGCACACGCTGAATAGTTCAAAATTGCACGAGGAATTTACTCTAATCGGGCTAACGTATAGTCACAAGTCATGGGAAGACATAAGGCGAGATGTTCAAACCTACGACACCGCCGACGACTGGACATTTCAGCTAACCCACAACGAACTAGATGCTTTCTGCAAGGGAAGCGTCGAGCATAATAAATTTTTTGCAAAAAAATTTATCGAACACAATTTTGAGGTTTATGATGTTTCCTACGAGCGGGATTTAGTTTTGGATAAAATCGTAGCCGATTTGCTGGAGACAAAAAAACTAGGGCGTGTTGCCACTAATTTAAAAGGCACTTGCAGTCCATCAGCTTGATGGGCGCAAGTGCCTTTTATTCAATTTCTTTTAAATTTTCCGATTTCCTTTATCATGCTTAATTAGACAACCCCGTCAATTTCGCTTGTAGTTCGGCTATAATTGCGTCTTTGTCTGCTAGTTGGGCGTTTGCTTGTTCTGCTTTTTGTCGTTCTTGTTCAATTATGCGATTTGCTTGTTCTGCTTCGTGTTTTGCTTGTTCTGCTTCATGTTTTGCTTGTTCAGCTTCGTGTTTTGCTTGTTCAGCTTCGTGTTTAACTTGTTCAATTTCGTGTTTAGCTTGTTCATATTCTGCGCGTGCTTTGTTGTGGAAGTAAAGTTCATCTTGTCTGCGTTGGTAGGCTTGTCTGGCATATTTATCTTCGCTTTGTCTTGATAATGCAGATACTGCCATATAGATTTCCTCCTCGTCTTTGCAGGCGTTTTCAATAATTGACTTATTGTTTATTTCTTTTTGAGTGATTACTGATAGCCATTTTACGAACATTGCTTCTTCGGTGTCGTTTATGTTTATGCTGTTTGCTTCGTTTACTGCTTTTGCGAAGGCCTGCATGTCGATGTAATGTAACTCCATTGCGTCTGTGAAAACTGTGAAATCTTCGCAATCCATAATCATGCATAGCCTGTGGATTTTGCTTTCTTTTTGGGTATTTTCGAGTGCTTCTACTGTACCATTTGTAAATGCTATTGCAATTGTGGGCGGTTGTGAAGTGTATCTATTTCCTATTTCCAAGTCTTCGCCGTAGGCTCTTGCCCATGAGCGGATTGTTTTGGCTTTTAGTTCGCCCAAGCCATACATATGAATTTCTATCAAAATGGCAGTTCCGTCTTCCAACTCTGCCCTTATGTCTAGTATGGACAGCTTATCGTCGCCAGATTCTCTATCCAGAAATGGATTTTTTATGCTTATAGATTTTATTACGCGTTGGATTTTTTTGTTGGCGAAGATAGCGTTTAACAACGAAATTAACAAGCGTGGGTCGCCTTTTGTGAATAGGAGCTTAAAGGCGTAATCTATACGCAAGTCCATTAGTTGGTAGTAGTCGATTTTTATTTTTTCCATGTGTCGCCCCTTTAGTTGTGTTGTTTGTATTATATGCAACCTGTGGAGCAGTTTCAAGAATAAATTTTCATATTCGTGATTAGACCTCTTGTATAATTCGGCACTGTCTAATTATGCAAGAGGTCTATTGGCGAAATTACTATGCCTATAGCCCAGCGGTTGCAGGATAAGAGCTAGGGCGTGTTGCCATTTTCTTTACTGTTGATAGCGTAACATTTGCGGCTTTGGCTAGTTTTGCTTGCGTTAAGCCCTTGTGTTCCCTTGCTTCTGTTGTTTAATGTCAAGGGGTAGATTGAAATAATCTTTTATTATAATCGTTATTTACCTTGCTACTGAATATAAGTGCATAGTAACATAATGCTATGTTTTTTAAAGCTTGCGAATAATGAATGTAGAAAAGGATGGATTAAATGAAATACGAAAAAACGAAAAGATACACTATGAATAAAAATATTGATAACAACTCTGATGGTCATGCTGGGCCTGGTGGATTGCAATTAGCCGAGTTTTTGGCAGAAAAAATGGCTATCAAAAGTAACAAGAAACTCATAGATATAGGTTTCCATCGTGGACATCAAACGTGCTTCTTGGCAAAGGAATACGGAGTTAGTATAGTTGGTATTGACCCTGGTGGTACAATAGGTGGCGATGATTACGGCATTGAGCCTTTGATGGAAAATGCTCGTAAAATCGGCGTTGAGGACAAAATCCTCGGTATTGAGGTTGGCGTTCCTAACACTCTTTTACCTAATAATTATTTCGATTACGCTTATGTTACAACCTGTTTGGAAATGATAAGACAATACCAAGGATTTGAAGGTTATATTGCCGCATTGAAAGAAATCCACCGAATCATAAAGGGTGGAGCTATCTTAGGTTTAGCCGAGCCAATGTGTATTGATATGCCTATACCCGACTGTTGCAAAAAACATAACTTTGACAAATGCTTTGTTACAGCAGAGGTAACGAGAAAGGCTGTATCCGATGCAGGGTTTACGATAATTGAAAGTGGCTATTGCGAAGATTCTGGAGAGTGGTGGCTTGAACATGGGGCAACAAGTGATGACCCCAATTATCAAAAAGACATTGAGTTAATGGTGGATAGCGGTTGGTTATCGTTCGGGTATGTTCTTGCAAGAAAATAATCTGAAACATTCACGGCACAAAAGGCGGTTGTATTTCTGCGGCTAAGGCATTTGACAAATATCCAACAATTGAGAAATTTAGTGGCGATGAAGGGTATCAAGGAATAAGACCTTGGGGGAAAGGAACTTGTGATATAGGCGTTTCGATTTGAAATGGGCTGAGGGCGAGTCAATTCTGCGAACGTTTCTACGCAGAATTGACGACAGACGAAGCCCAATTTCAGACGAAATCGCTATATATAGCAAACGCACCTCGAAACCGTGATTGCCGAGCGGCATCCGAAAACGCGAAATGAGCGTTTTCGGACGGTTTTGCCGCGACAGCAATCACGGATTGAGAGCGCGTTTGCTATAGCCGCATAACTTACGCACCCAAAATAAAAACCGCTTACGCAGAACGATTCTGTCACATAAGCGGTTTTTGTTTTGGGTGCTTTCTGCCTTTAGAACCTGCGGTCAATAATACTTTCATTGCGTAGGCGTGAAGCCGAAAATCTCATTGTTATCCATGTAATTGCAAATACTCCAGCTACACATTTAGTGACTGCAAGCCACGGCAGTTGATAAGTTATTGGGAACACTGAACTGATAGGCAAGTGAATTAAATACGTTAGCAGTATAGCTATTGGCAATCCCCACAAAAGCGATTTTGCAGAACACATTATGCTTTCCAAATTCAGCATATGTTTTATCCCGCCGTAAGTCATTCCCACACTTTGCAATACAGCAAATTCCCTTGAACGCATACGCACATTTGTTGATATAGTGCTGATAACGCTTGTAAGCCCAATTAGGGTTAGTATAACTATGAAGCTATAAACAAATACGGAAGCTATTATAATGCCGAGGTTCATTAGGCGAACAAAGTCATGGGCTTCAAAAATCATAGTGCGAAATCCCGCTTGTGCAATGGTATCTGCTGGGTTGAGTGGGAAGAAATCGTCCATAACGGTACGGGCGTATGCCATAAAAGCAGGAATATCCATTGGTGTTGCTGTCCACCCATAGGCTCTCATATATCCATATGGCACGATTAGGTTTATCGCAACAGATGCAGCAGGGTTGCCTGTGAATGGGCGTAAATCATAGGGGAGGTTATCAATAGCGAGAATAGCATGGACTGGCATTTCGTGAACTTCGCCTTCGGCATCTGTCATTTGTATAGCGTTCAAATTATACTGTAGAGGTTCAATAACCGTTATATTTCCTCTATTGTTGATTGAGTAGAAATTCAACAGAATGTTTGAACCATGCGGAACGCCTGCGACTTCGATTAGCCTTGCGTAATCATTAGGGGTTCGGGTGATGATGTTTACGGTCAGCCTGTCTGGGGATTCCCATTGGCGAATTTGAGGTGAAAGCATTTCCTGCGGAATGGCAGCGGTATACAGATATGCGTGAAAACCACTTGCGGAAATTTGCGTATTTTCAAAAGCACTAAGTCTTTCTGTAATAACATCCGCAATACGGCTGTCTATTGGGTTTACGACATTTGCTTCCCACAATCCTGTTTTCTCGTTGAACTCCAAGTGTCTGGCAGATAAATATTCTATTTGAACAGCTCCATCAAGCGCGCCAAACATCATATCTTCAATTCTTCCTACCGTTTCTGCAATCCCGCTTGCGATAACAAATAATATAATTGCGATTGTAAGAGCCGACACACTTGCCCGAAAATTTCCACGGCTTCTCTTGAGTGATTTAGCTGCAAGCGTACCCTCAAAGCCAAAGATTTTTCCAACAAGTGGATTTGTGCGAATCTTTTTAACATTAACTTGCCCCACACCACGAATACTGTCAATAGCAGATAATCTAGCCGCCTTTCTTGCAGGCTTCCAAGCAGAAAACAACACGGTAACAAAAGACGTTATCATTGCAATAGCTATCGCTTTCCACGCAATGGTGAAGTTCATATAAATATAAAGAGTTTCAATCATTATCTGCGTAAGGTTGTTTAGGTCATACAAAAAATGATTTGTTATTTGTACAGTCCAAAATGCAAGAAACAACCCTAAAATAATACCTATCGGAATCCCCACCATTGATAGGAAAATACTTTCATACATGACAGTTGCGGTAATCTGTCGCTTAGTTGCGCCCACGCTTTTTAGTATTCCAAACTGTGTTACGCGTTCATTAGCACTCACACGAAAGCCATTTGATATGACTATTACAGACATGACAACGATTATTATTGTAGAAATTATCGCGGGGATAAGAAGTAACGCAAAAAGTGCTTCGTGCTGCACTGGGTCGCCAGCAATCAACATAACGGAATTAGTGCCACTCGTTACCAGAGTACATACAATCATAATTATCGCAGTAGATAAGATAATTCCGAGTAGCGTAAATATAGTACGCTTACGGTTTACTATAAGTTGGCTGTACGCCAATTTCGCAGTTAGTTTCATTGGCTCACCACCTCATACTTTTTCCTAAGTATCTGTCCGTCACTGATTGTAATTACACGGTCTGCTTGCAATGCTACGTTCTCGTCATGAGTTATTACAAGCAAGGTTTGATTGAAACGCTTATTTGACAGTTTCAAAAGGTCAATGATTTCACGGCTTGTTTTGCTATCAAGATTGCCTGTAGGTTCATCAGCCAAAATTATAGCAGGGTCGTTAATTAAGGCTCTGCCTACAGAAACACGCTGTTGCTGCCCTCCCGAAAGTTCGCTTGGCAAGTGTTTTGCCCTGTCAGTTAAGCCAATAGTTTCAAGTATATTTTGCAGTTTGCTTTCGTCTGGTCTGCGATTATCCAGCAACCTTGGCAACATAATATTTTCTTCTGCCGTGAGTGTGGGTATAAGGTTGTAAAATTGATAAATTATCCCAATATTTCTGCGACGAAAAATCGCCAACTCGCTTTCGTTGGATTTGTAAATTTCGTTTCCATCTATTATCACTTTACCCGACGTTGGGCGGTCTACCCCACCTAAAAGGTGCATGAGTGTGGATTTTCCAGAACCAGAAGCCCCGACTATAGCCACAAACTCACCTTTTTCTACGCTAAAGCTAACGCCACCAAGGGCTGTAACAATCGTATCGCCTTTCCCATATGTCTTGGATAAATCGTTTACTTGCAAAATAGCCATTTACCTTACCTCCTGCAATTTAATAAATCTATTTTAGCAAGTTAAAGTGACTTGTCGGTGACTATTTTCAAGCCGAAAGTGACAATTTAGTCACTTAAAGAATTTAAGCGTAAATGTCGCGCCCTTCCCATTGCCACCGCCGTCTACTTCAATATCTCCGTTTTGTCCTCTCATTATGGCAAGAGCTAACGGCAAGCCCACACCATGACCTTTATCATGGATAGCCCCCTCAAAACGCTTGAACAGGTTGAAGATTTTACTTTTTTCAATCCCAGCACCGCTATCCGTGACGGAAATCCACTTGCAGATAGGATTAGTGCCAGTTTCTATGTGAATAGTGCCACCTTCGGGCGATATTTCCGAAGCGTTCTTAATAATGTTAGTAAGGGCTTCACTCGTCCAACGCTTATCACAAAAAAGGGGCACATCGCCCACAAAATTAACGCTTTGATTTTTCAATTCTAATAATATTTGAAGTGGTTCAAGTGCAGTACTAACCAATTCTCCAGATTGAATAGTGACTGCGCCAAACTCGACAACTCCAGCATCAAGTTTAGCAATTTTTAATAACGCAGAAGCAAACCACTCCATACGCACAAGCCCCGCCTTTATATTTGACAGAAATTCTGTCTGTTTATCGGGCGGGGCGTTTTCTAGCAAATCAGCCATAATCATCATAGAAGTGAGAGGTGTTTTAATTTGATGGGATATGTTTACAAGAGTGTCTGCCATTGCAGTACGTTCTTTTTGCAGTACGTCCATCTGCTCATTTTTGTGATACGCCAAAGTATGAATGTCATTTTTGAGCATACCCCATTCGCCTTCGCTATTATCACGCAAATCAATAGCTTGCCCGTCTATGATTTTGCGAATATTATCGGAAAGATTTTTGATTTTGGCTTTTTTAATCCACACGATACCCAAGCCCCCTAACAGTTTCGATATTTACTGAATCGCCGATTTTTTCGCGCAGTCGCTTGATGTACACCGTTAGCGTGTTATCTTCCACAAAATTACCTGCCGAATCCCAAATACTTTCTAAAATTTGTGTGCGCGAAAGTATTTGTCCTTTATGTGTCGCAAATGTCAGTAGCAAACGATATTCAAGGGCGGTTAGTTCTAGCAAAGAGTTGTTTTTATACACTTTGCCTGTGGCGGTATCAATAATTATGTCACCAATTTTCATAACTATGTCACCGCTACTTGCACCTAATGTACGCCTAACTCTTGCAAGCAATTCTCGTATGCGGAACGGCTTGGTAACATAATCGTCCGCACCACCTTCAAAAGCCCGAACAATACTTGTTTCATCATCATCAACCGTTAGAAAAATAACTGCTGTATTTGATAATTTCTCTCGCACATCAAAACCTGTTCCGTCAGGTAGTTGCATATCAAGTATTGCGAGGTCGATTTTTTGCTTCACAATCGTTTGCAGGGCGGTTTTCACATTTTCATTATGAAATACAGTATAACCCTCTTGTTCAAGGGCATACACAAGGCCTGATGCTATCATCTTATCATCTTCAACAACTAAAATATGTTTCATCAACTCTCCTCTTTGTTTTCTTGTTCCTTTTCTTCGGAGTCTACAGCGTTGGCACTCGCTAGGGTTGTTAGTTCGTCTACATTGCGAAGCCCGTAGAATAGCAGAAATTCTTCCGATGTACCAAATAACATTGGACGGCCTGGGGCATCTAGGCGGCCTTGTTCTTCTACTAGACCGTATTCTAATAATCTGTTTACACCGTGGTCGCAGTTTACGCCGCGAATGTTTTCTATTACGGCCTTTGTTACTGGTTGCTTGAAGGCGATTATTGCCAAAGTTTCCAGAAGGGTTTGAGATAATGCGCGACGTGGTTTTATTTTTAATAGCCGCTGAATCGCGCTGTAATATGCTGGGTTTGTACATAATCTGTAACCATCATCAACCTCGCGGAGTTGGATTCCTGCGTTGTCTTTGGCGTAAGTTTCTGTCATTCGCGTTAGCAGATTGCGCGTTAGCGGAATATCGCATCCCAATGCCTCTGCAAGTTTTGCCAAGGGTACGCTTTCGCCACTTGCAAATAGCATTGCCTCTAGCATTTTTTCGCGCTCTGTTGCATGACTTGGCATGTGTTCAGCTCCTATCTGTATTTTGTAAAGCACACAGCATAAGCAATTGCGTCTGTGGTGGTGTGTGAAATGCTAATGGCAATAGAAAAGCGGCGAGCGCGTTTATTAGAACGGCTTGCCGCTTTTTTTGCGTTTGCTGAAAGAACGGCGTAGGGTTTGCCGTTATTTTTGTGCAAAATTTCTATATCGCTAGGGTGGAAGCCGCGAAAACCTGTTCCAATGGCTTTGGCAACGGCTTCCTTTGCGGCGAAGATTCCTGCTATAGACTGGGCTGTTTTGCCCTTCAAATAATCGCGTTCTCTTAGTGTGAAAATGCGTTGCATGAATGGCGCGTCTGGGTTAGCGGCGAATTTTTCAAAGCGTTCTACTTTTACAATGTCCACACCTATGCCTATTATTTTTCCCATATATCGTAGCCCATTACCGCAAGGGCGCGGCATACTTTTGAGATTGGCAGCCCCACCACTGTATAAAAATCCCCGTCAATTTTGTCAACCAACACCGCGCCGCGTTCTTGAACGCCATACGCGCCTGCCTTGTCGAAGGGTTCGCCAGTGGCAATGTATGCCCATATTTCATCATGCGAAAGAGCGCGAAAATAAACATCTGCCGCGTCTGTGAATGTGTGTTCGTAGTTATCTTGAAGTAGGGCTACGCCTGTGTAAACGGTATGTTTTTTGCCTTGCAAGTCGTCCAGCATCTCGAAGGCCTCTGTTGCGTCTTCGGGTTTACCCAGCACTTCGTCGTTGATATATACCAGCGTATCTGCGGCTATAATTATTGGGTTCTCCAGCCGCTGTTCTTCTGAAAGCATGGAAAAAGTTGCCCTTGCTTTACGCAAGGCCAACTCTCTCACTTGTATTTCTGGTTCGCCCTTAATTGTTTCGTCTACGTTTGAAACGATTACTTCGCAGGGAATACCCGCGAGTTGCATAATCTGCCGCCGCCTAGGCGACCCCGAAGCCAATATAATCTTCAAAATGATTATTCCCCTCTTATTGCCGCCAACGCGCTAAGTCTTGTTGCGCGCCATGCAGGATAGTAGCCGCCAACCAGCCCAACTCCACCCGCAATAAGAAGTGCAAGCCCACAAAGCCATGGCGTGATTAGCGATATACTTGCATTGGCAGCACCTGTAGTCATAATAGGCGCGCCCATGTTTAAGTTTTGCAGGAATGCAATTTCAAAATTGTTCATCATGAAAGAAATTCCCAGTGCAAGTACAATACCAACTACTCCGCCCAGTAGCCCCATAAACAGCGATTCCATCAAAAACAACTTGCGTACATCTGAAATAGTTGCACCAATTACTTTCATCAAACCAATTTCGCTGGTGCGTTCGGTTACAGATGTTATCATAGTGATTGCAATGGTTATAGCCGCCAAAACAAGACATACCACCGCAAGAACGATAAGCAACGTTTCCATGCCTTGATTCATACGGCGTTGATGCTCTATCCAGTCGGCATCAAAGTGGGCGCGATAACCCATGTCGCGTATAGCTTCTGCAACAGGTCGTGTGTCGTCCATGTTGCGCACTCTTACGAAAAATTCGCCATAAGTTTGGCGGTCGCCGTCCCGCACCATTGAGAAATGCGGATTCCATTCGCGTTCTTCGCGTTCGCGTCGTTCGCCTTCTGTTCGTAGCCGCTCTATTGTTTGCAAATCTTCTATGTGCATGTAAATTCTGTCGCTACTCCACATAAATTCTGGGGCTGTTGTAACACCAATCATGTTAATGTCAAACGAACGAATAGGCGTAAATCCTTCATCTATGCTAATACCAAAATCGTCGTCGCCGCCAAAACCGCCACCACGACCACCGCCCCACCCCATTCTGTTCCAAAACCACGACATATCATAATAAGCCCGTATCGGGTCATTGTGAATATCTACCAGCGTTTCGGGGTCGTCCATCCACATGCGGTTACTCCAGAACTCATCAGTAGTAGAGTCAATAAACCCCAACTCACTACGAGTACTAAAAACAACCGCAAATTCGTCGTCATCAGTAAAAAACCGACCATATTCAAGGTTATAACCCATCAAAGCCAGAGCTTCTGGGCGAATGCCAGTAACAGTAGCCGCCATAAAATACGGCCCAGTCCGAAACAACATTTGGCTAGTCATCATAGGCGTAGCCACAACAACCCCTGGAATCCGCGAAATCCGTTCCGCCGATTCATCAGTCAACTCGCGCTCGTCAAACTCTACCATAGAATCAGTATTAGGGTCCCAACCCATACCGCCCCATTGCGGCCAGACAGTAATAACAGTCATATCCAAATTCATATCTTCCATCATTTGCGCAAACTGTGCATCAGTAGCAAGCCCAAGCGAAATCATCAAAATAATAGAGGCCGTACCAATCATAACGCCAAGCAGCGTCAAAAAGGTACGCATTTTCCTCTTATACAAATTCCGAACACTCATACCCAAGACATCAACAATCCTCATACGCAACCCCTTTCTTTTTTTTTCAAAGATTTTAAAGATTAAGACCTTGGGGAGAAAACCTTTTCTGAAGAAAAGGTTTTCCCCCCAAACCCCCCTTTCCAAAAAACTTTTTTATTTGCGCCTTTACATGAGTGGGGTTTTTCGTCGTTAAATTTCCACTCAAGTGGAAATTTGATGAAGCTGTACAGTCGCAAAAGAAGGGGTCAAGGGGACTGTGTCCCCTTGCAGGGGTTTGGGGACAGCGTCCCCAAGGTCTTTCTTTTCATCTTTTATCTTTTAATCTTCGTCGTCGAAGTCCATTGCTGACCTTCTCTTTCTTGCTACTAGGAAAATTATTGGTGCCGCTGTTCCTGCTATTAGTACTACTGCTATTATTATTAGGGGCCAGTTTATTACGGTCTCGCCCTCTATTCCGAATTGGGCGAAATCTCCTTGGTTGCTGTCCCACCAGTCGGGGGCTACCTCGCGGGTGAATACTGATAGTAGTACTTGGGCTACTCGGTTTTCTTGGGCTGGTTCTTCCATGCCCCAACCGCCGTCTTCTGGGAAGTGCATCATTCCTTCGCCTCTGTAGTCGCCCCATGCTTCGCCCCAGTCGCCGCCTGCAAAACCTTCGTCCCAGCCGCCTTCCACGAATATTGTGAATGGATGGCTTATGGATATTATTTCGCCTGTGGTGTCTTCTGCGTACACAATGAAGCTTCCTTGGTGCTGACCTGCTTCTAATGGCGTGAATCTGCCGTCTGCGCTTGCCATACGTTGGGCAGGGATATTTCCTATGAAACGTCCTGTTTCGCCGCCAGCGTCGGATACGTCGAATGGGCCTTCTGTTCTTACGCGAACGCTGGACAGGTTGACATGCCCTGAATTGATTATCGTGAACTGAAACCACACAGAGCCACCAACGGAGGAAGTCTCTGATACGGAAACATCAGCTAATTCAAGGCGTGTAACTTGCGCTACTGGAATGCTTATTTGTTGAGTGGAAGAATGCTCTACAAAATCTTGGTCTTGGAACTCGAAGGTGAAGCGCATGTTGTGCGTGCCAGAGCTTGCTTGTGCGTGGGTGGTGTATCTAAGCACCTTTGAAACTTGCCCGTTTGGCGGGAGGAAATCTATTACGAAGGAGTTACTGCCACCAACGGGAGTGAAGCCCGCACTCATGTTATTTTGCTGTTGACCAGGTACGTTTGCGGCTAGAATTTCGTCTAGCTCAATTAGGATATTGTTTACGGAACGGGTGTCGCTGGTGTTGCGGAAAGTTACGTTAATGTCAAATGGTTGCCCAGCGCGTGGCATTTCGGGATAGAATGAAATGTCGTGTACATGCACGCGGGGAATTTGTGTGCGTCTTACGTCGTCGTCTTCTTCTTCGTCGGGGTTGTAGATGTTTAGTGCGGCGAATTGCTCGAACTCGCCACTGTCGCCAGTACGCCCTATGTCGAAGGTTGTTCGGAAGCCTATTGCATAACTGCGCGTAATTGCCCTGTCTGTTGCCGCAAAACTGAACGATGCGGCGCGGCTTTCGCCTGCGGCAAGCACTGGGATTACTTGAATATTCGCAGTCATTGGCACAATTGCGGCTTCTTCTGGGGTTGCTGTTACCCGCACATTTCGTGCTTCAACTTCGCCGCTGTTGTGTAAGTAGAAACTGATGTTTCCTGTTTGCCCAACATTCAGCCGCGCTGTGGGGGCTGTCATGTTGCGGATTTCGATATTGTGTATATATTCGTCTTCTTCGGGGGCGTAGGCGTTTATTATGAAGGGGGCTATCACTGCGGTTTGCGGGGTGTTGTCTTCGTCGCGATAGTTTATGTTGAAGGCGATTGTATATGCGCCAGTCGCGATATTTGGAGACGCTTGAAACGTAAAATGCAGGGTACTAGAATGCCCCGCCTCCATTGTGGAAAACAATGCGTTGTTTAAATCGCTGGTGATAAAGATGTTATCTTCTGCGCGCATGTTGTCTGGAAGTGATACACGAACATCACGGGCTGGCGCGTCGCCCAAGTTGCGGATTATCGCGCTTAGGGTAAATGACTGCTCTGGCGCAAGCGGCCCATATTGAAATGTTTGGAAATTGCCAAGCACTATGTTAGGTGTGCCAACAGTGCCTTCTATACGCACGTTTATTGTGTCTGTAGATGTAGTCATTTCCCCGATTGCGTCGCGGAATGAATGGTTTAGGGCAATTGTATGCGCCCCTGCGTCTGCGTTTTCATTGACAGTAATTCTCATTGCCATAGTACGCTGTACGTTCGCACCCATGCTACCAACACTGTTTGTGTTGCGAAGGAACTCTACTGTGAACGGGCTTTCTGCCGACGGCACTGCAATTGTAAATAAATTTTGCACATTGCGTGAACCAACATTGCGTACAGTTATATCAACCTCAATGGTTTCGCCTGCTTCAAGGATTATGTTTTGCGGGGTGACAAGGCGAACAAGTCCTGTTCCTGCGTTTTCCAGTTGGCGGCGAAGTTCTTCGGCTTCTCTTTCTGCCGCTTGTCTTGCGGCTTCTGCCGCCGCCCTTTGTGCCTCCAGTCGGGCAAGTTCTTGTTCATACCATGATGGTGGGGGTATTTCATTCGCTAGTAGTGGCGTTGCCATTGTTGTCAGTAGCAACAGCGTCATTAGTAGCGGGATTATCTTCATTTTCATGCTCTTTATTTTCTGATTCATTCGCGTTTTTCTCCTTTTCTACTGTTTTTACACTCTCTATTAATCCATCACGCACGCTTATTATTTGGTCGGCGTATTGTGAAATTTCGGTGTCATGCGTTACTATTATTAGGGTTTGGTTGCGTTCCCGTGCCATTCCTGTTATTAAATCCATCATTTCATAGGTGGTTTTGGTGTCTAGGTTGCCTGTTGGTTCGTCTGCGAAAATTACCTGCGGCTCGTTCACGAAGGCTCGCGCCAAACTAACACGTTGCTGTTGCCCCCCCGAAAGTTCGTTGGGCTTATGCCGCCATCTGTTGCCAAGCCCTACGGCTTTTAGCATCTTGCGCGCCGCCAAAGTTCGCTTTCGCTTTGAAATTTTGCGAAATATTAACGGCAACGTAACATTTTCAAGCGCGGTTAATGTAGGCAGCAAATTATACGACTGGAATACAAACCCAATGTATCGCTGACGATATAGTGTGAGTTGTTTTTCCGAAAGCTTCTCCAGCGGCTTGCCCAAGAATTTTATGCTTCCCATTGTTGGCTTTTCCAATCCCGCCAAAAGATTCAATAATGTAGACTTGCCAGAGCCACTTGTTCCCAGCAAACAATATATCTTGCCTTTCTCAAATGTCAAACTTATATCCTCCAGCGCAACCACACTTTCCGCACCCATTTGGTAAATTTTTCGCACGTTTGTAAGCTCAAAAAGAATATCCGCCATACTCACCTTCCCTTCTTAATATATGGAATGCCGAAAACATTTACCGACGACGAGCTAAGTCTGCGGGCTTTTACGCAGACTTGAGCGACAGAGGAGGTTAATGTTTTCGCACTTCCATAATAATACTAACGGAAATTTATTATAAGTTGTTCCATGATTTTTAACAATTTAGAAAAAAAAATTTTCCCATTTGTAATAAAACAACCTGTGTGTATTATACCGAGTGATACGCTTTTGTCAATGTTAAAACCTTAGATGGTGCGAGACACATGGTAAAATAGTGAAAACTGTAGCCGATATAGGCGTTTCGATTTGAAATGGGTTGAGGACGAGTTAATTCTGCGAACGCTTCTACGCAGAATTGACGACAGATGAAGCCCAATTTCAAACGAAATCGCTATATATGAAATCTTATGAGCGATTAATTTCTACAAGCCCTACCCACCATACGATAAAGGGCGTGCTTTCGACAGGGCAGATTAATGATTTAACCTCTGCCGCCCATTCGGGCTGCGAAAAAATTAAATATTACCATTTTCAACTTCGTAAAAAAGATAAAAAGAATAGAAAAAAGCCTGTAATCGTTGAGATTACAGGCTTTTCTAGTTCGGAGGGTAAGGGATTCGAACCCTTGCGGGGTTGCCCCCAAACGGTTTTCAAGTATTCACGATTGAGTGGATTACATAAGAACTTGTTGGAAGATATAGTACGTTAAAGACGGCGAAAAGTCAAGGAAACACTGACTTTTCGCCGTCTTTTTTGCGTTTGAGCAGTAATCATGCGGGGTAGCCCCAAACGGCGATTTAGCAAAAATTTTTGCACGTTGGGCAAACATCGGGCAAACATTGTCCACTCAATCAAGCGCATTTATTGTGCGGCACAACGGGCATTGCGATTTTCGGCTTCTCGGAAATCGGGCAAACATTTTTACAATTTTCAAATTCGTATCCAGTATAGCGTCTGCCTACTATTGACAAATATTCCGAACTCGGAGGACGCTATGAATCAAGAAAAGCAAGGAAAGTATGAATCATTACGGGAACTGTACCCGCCGCATATCAGCCTTGACCAACTACACAAAATATGCGGTATCGCAAAACGGAGTGCAAAATATCTTGTTGAGCATGGGATTATCCCTGCCCAAGACACAGGCAGACAAACATGGCGGTATAAAATCGCCCTTGATGATGTCATTATCTATCTCCGCCGCCGTGAACAAGTTGGAAGTATGATACCCTGCGGGGTAGTATCTTCCCGCAAAAACCAAGCCCGCAAAATGAGTACCCGCAAATGCTTCGCACAAATGGTACTGCCGGGGCATGAATCGGAAATTGCGGAGTATTTCAACTTCAT
>WQVV01000009.1 GCA_009785665.1 Defluviitaleaceae bacterium | reverse complement strand
CTTTTTTCACCTTTTTCCACAGAAGAGGACTAATCCGATAGCCAACCATGCGGTCTAACACGCGACGCGCCTGCTGTGCATTCACCAAGTCCATGTCGATTGGACGGGCTTCTTTCAGCGATTTTTTTACGGCGTTTTTTGTGATTTCATTAAAAGTTATGCGTTCTGTGTTGCTTTCGTCTAGTTTTAACGCGTGCATTAAATGCCAACTGATGGCCTCTCCTTCGCGGTCGGGGTCAGTGGCAAGATAGACTTTTTTTGCGGATTTTGCCTGCTTGCGAAGCGCGGCCAAAATATCGCCTTTTCCCCTTATCGTGATATACTTTGGCTCGTAATCGTTTTCGATGTCAACGCCAAAATGGCTTTTGGGCAAGTCGCGAACATGCCCAACACAAGCATCAATTTTATAAGAACTACCCAAAATTTTGCGAAGAGTTTTAGCCTTAGAAGGCGATTCCAGAATTACTAAATTTTTTGACATGTTTTTTGCCATTCGCTGAAGCGTACAAATTCCTTATGAAAATTGGTCGCCAGCGTTCCTTTCTTTGCAATCTTTTTCATTTAACCCTGTTAGTTATTTTTTACATACCGCGAACCATGAAGCCGCCTTGCCAGCCCCTTTAGTTCCAGTTGTGTGCATATATAATGTAATTGCCCAGCGGCAACGTCTGTAATTTCCATAAGCATGTCCATGCTTACAGGTTCAAAATTCAAGCTATCATACACCTGTTTTTCGTCTGGCGCAAGAATAATTTTGGAATTTTTTTCAAAAGTTTTTTCTGGAGCAGAATTTTCGAGGGAAATACCCAACGCGAATAAAATATCCGTGTAATCTGAAACGGGCGTTGCCCCATCTCGAATAAGCTGATTAGTCCCCGCGCTAAGATAACTGGAAATATTGCCCGGCACGGCGAAAACCTCGCGCCCTTGCTCAATGGCTTGGTCTACCGTGATTAGAGTACCACTTTTTTTGCCAGCTTCCGAAACAACAACACCCTGCGAAAGCCCGCTAATAATTCGATTCCGCGCAGGAAAATACGCAGGTGTGGGCGTTGTGCCAGGGGGATATTCAGACAAAACGCAACCATTGTTTATGATTTCGTCACGCAAATGCCGATTCTCCGAAGGATAGCAAATATCCACTCCGCAACCAAGAACGGCAATTGTCTTTCCTCCCCCTTGAATCGCGCCACGATGCGCCATGCTATCCACGCCGCGAGCCATTCCGCTAACCACAACCACCCCCGATTGCGCCAGCGGTTTTGATAACAGCCGCGCCGCCATAAGCCCATATTCCGAACATTTTCGCGACCCAATAACCGCCACCTTATGAGTATTATCAGAAGGCAGAGTTCCCATGCAAAAAACACCTACTGGCGCGTCGGGAATTTCCTTCAAAAGGGCAGGGAACCGCTCATGCTCCCGCGAAAAATACGCAATGCCTTGATTTTCCATGCTCCGCAATAATTCTTCTATGTAACCCAAATTACGGTTGCGCGAAAACAGCCCCGCTGCATTCGCAGTCAAAGCCGCTGACCGTACCATTTCGTTATGCTCTGCCATAAAAGCATCACGCGCTGTGCCGTAAATTTCCAAAATTAAATTTAACTTTCGCGAGCCAACATGTCCAACCATTGACGACAACCACAGCATATATATATCGTTATGCACGTCTTTTTACCATTCGCTGAAGCGTATAAGCCCCTAATAAAAATTGGTCGCCCGCGTTCCTTTCTTCGCAATCTTTCATGCCTAACACCTCAAAAGTTTTACATAACTTTCGTATCTTGCGGGGTGAACTGCACCGCCAATTTGCTCTTTAACAGCGCAGTGTGCTTCGCGGTCGTGCAAACAATTGTTGAATTTGCACCCGCTTATAAACGGCAAAAACTCGCGAAAAAGCGGAGCTAATTCGTTTTTGGGAATATGCGTGATGTCCAACGAGGTGAACCCCGAGGTATCGAAGCAATAGCCGTCTTCGGGAGTGTCGCCTAGGGGGAATATTTCCGTGTGGCGAGTAGTGTGTTTTCCGCGCCCAAGTTTCGCGCTTAGGTCGCCTGTCTCAAGGTTAAGCCCTAACGATAACGCGTTGATTAAACTAGACTTCCCAACACCCGAAGGCCCTGCGAAAAGATTTACCTTCCCCGCCATTTCGCGGCGAAGTTGGTCAAGTCCCGTACCTTCTAATGCGCCCGCATAAACCAGCGGATATCCCGCTTTTTCGTAAACCGCGAACGCTTCCAATGTGTTCACGGCTTCGAGACGCGCATGTGGCTTTGACTGCATATCCTCGGTGAAAAGCGGCTTTGCCGCCGCCGCCGTTGCGAGGTCTACTTTGTTTACGCAGATTAGCACGGGGATTTTTTCGTAACCAACCAAAAGTAAAAAGCGGTCTAAAAGTCCTGCATTAAATTGGGGCTGTGTTGTTGCTATGGTTATGATTACCTGCCCTATGTTTGCGGCGGGAGGACGGCGTAATTCGTTTTCACGGGGATTTATTGTGTGGATTGTGCCTATTTTTTTCTCGTGGTCGGTTATGGTTATTTCCACTTTGTCGCCAACTAGCGGTGTGGTGTTTCTGTTACGAAACACCCCACGCGCTGTGCATGTAAACAAAGCTTCTTCAACCATAACCGTGTACGCGCCGCCAACGCCTTTCATTATTATGCCTGTCATTACGGTCTTGTCTCTGTGCCGCGAGGGCGAGTTGAATTATCTTCTTCAACGGAGAAGATGCGGAAAACGGTTTGGTCTGTATATTCAATTGCGACAGGTAATGGGAAATCAGATACAGGAACGGTAGTGTTTACAATAGCAACAGCGTCGCCATTACCAATTTGCCGTTGAATTAAAATCCCAACAGACTCCGTACCCTCTGGCACTGGCCACAGGTGAATAGTCATGATGCCGCTTCGCATTACAGGGGCGGCTGGGGGTGGAGTGGGGGCTGGTGTATCGCCATTGGTGTCGTTTTCGCCATTGGTTATGGCGGGGGAGGGGGAAGGTGATGCGTCAGCGGTAGGGGTTGCAGTAGGTGTTGGCGAAGGTGAAGGCGTTGCATCAGCCGTCGGGGTAGGTGTTGGAGATGGCGAGGGTGAAGGTGATGGAGACGGCGACGGGGACGGGGAAGGTGAAGGTGATGGTGATGGAGACGGACTGGGACTAGGCGAAGGAGAAGGCTCTGGTTCTTCGTCTTCTTCTGGTTCGGAAGAAGGCCCCATGCTTACCACGTAGTTTACAATGGTATTACGCGCAACCATTTCGCCAGGTTCTGGGTCATGGGAAATAATCTGCCCCTCTGGGAAGAGTTCGTTGTACTGACGCGCAGAAACATTTCCAATAAGATTAACTTCGCGCAATAAATCCAATGCCGCCGCTTCGGTGTTGCCAACCAAACGCGGAACACCCACATAGCTATCATCTGGGCCATATGAAACGCGCAAAGTCACAGTATCGCCCGCCGTCAAAGGGGCGTTTGGTGGCGGGTGTTGCCCTATTACTGTGTCGCGTGGTAGTGATTCATCTTCATAAAGTTCGGTGTGAACATGCAAACTTAGGGCTAGTTCTTCTAGCATACGCATTGCGTCTTCTAGCGTGTGGTTTTGCACGCGTGGCATAAACGCGCCTTCGCCTTGCCCAAGGCTTACCACTAGGAAAAGTACGTCGTTTGGCGAAATCATAGTACCTGCCTCGGTGCGTTGGAAAAGAACTAACCCTGCGCAATCACCTTCGCAGTCTGCGTTTTCGCAGTAATATGAATTTCCGCAATGTACATCTTCGCGAGCAAGTTCAAGATTAAGATTCTGCCTACGTACTTCAAATTCTGCCTCTGCCCAAGTCAAGCCTAGCAATTCGGGGGCTGCAAACATGCCCGCATTTGCGGAAAGCCTATCATTATATATGTGCCGCGCAAAAAGCCCTATTCCCAGCGCGAGAATAATTCCCAACGTGATGCCGCCAAAAATGGCAACACGGTCGCCTTTTTTATTTTTTAATGACGAAGCAGGCTTTGCAATATTGTCGTAATACTTGTTAGCAGAATGCTTACCACTAGAAGGTTTATCCATTGATACAAATTTGATTACATTGTTTGATTGGTCTTCAACTTCGGGAGAATCCGTGCCGTCCAAAAACGCTGTACGTACTCTCTGGCGGCGAACGACATCTTTCTTGGGTCTAACAACGGTACGAGTCGGCGATTCATCAACCGCTTCACCCACGAAAGAACCGCTTGCATCGGTTAAGGCGCGTTTTAAATCGTCGGTCATATCGTCAATTGTCTGATAACGCTTTGACGAAGATTTTTCCGTAGCTTTTTGAATAATCCGCGCAACACTTTCCGAAATATTGGGGTTAATCTCCATAACATCAGGAAGGGGCGTATTTATATGTTGAAGCGCGATAGAAACCTCGTTATCACCATCAAAAGGAAGCCGACCTGTTGCCATTTCGTACATGACAACACCCAGCGAATAAATATCGGTTTTGTGGTCGATATACCCCCCACGCGCCTGCTCTGGAGAGAAGTAATGCACACTACCCATAGAACCCGCGCCAGCATTAAGCGTAGCCGATTTAGCGGCACGAGCAATTCCAAAATCAGCAACCTTAACAATGCTGGTTGTTGTCACCAGAATATTTTGCGGCTTAACATCAAGATGAATAATGCCGCTTCTATGCGCCTCGGAAAGCCCTTCGGAAACTTGAATGGCAACCCCAAGATTAGTTTGGTCGTCAAATGGAGCTTTGCGATTAATCAGCTCCTTCAAAGACGCACCATCTACATATTCCAAAACGATATACAAAATATCGCCATCGCGTCCGTGGTCGAAAATACTTACTATATTCAAATGGTTTAAGGCGGCCGCAGCTCGCGCTTCCTTTGGGAATCTATCCATCAAGGCTTCATCGGTGAGGTAGTCCTCTTTCAGAACTTTCAAAGTGACATACCTGTCCAACTTTGTATCGTGTGCACGATACACCACAGACATTCCGCCCGAACCAATAACATCATCTATTTCATAGCGTTCAGCAACCATCTGCCCCGCATACAATTTCACTTTTTAGCCCCTCCTTACCGTACAATGTCAATCAAAATTACAGAAATATTGTCATGCCCACCGCGCCTATTTGCTTCATCTACAAGATAACCTGCGCGGTTTTCAACATAACCAAGCCCGTTTACAATTCGTACTAAGGTATCATTGTCAATCATATTGCTTAATCCGTCGGAACACATCAAAATCGCGGCTGATTCGCCAAGTTCGCGAACAATGCCGTCAATTTCCATACCCCCAGTCCCAGGGATGCCAAGCACCCTTGTAAGAACATGCCGCTTAGGGTGTGCAAGGGCTTCCTTTTTAGAAACCTTGCCCGATTGCAGAAGTTCTTCAACATAGGTGTGGTCGGTGGTAAGCTGTTTCACCCCAAACATATTTATGGAGTATGCACGGCTATCACCAATATGCGCTATAAAAATCTTCTCACCCGCAATAACGCAGGCTGTAAGTGTTGTTCCCATGCCGCGCATGGTTTCTTCTGTTTCGGCCAATTTAATAATCTCGCCGCCCGCATGTTGCGCAGCACTAACAAGCAAATCCAAATAATTTTCTGGCAATATATATGGACTTGCGCCATAGCCTCGTATATATCCGCTAAACTTTGCCACAGCCATAGCACTGGCCACATCACCCGCATTATGCCCGCCCATACCATCGGCAACAATAAATAAATTGGGAAATGGCCCAATCGGCTTATTGCACACAAATATGGAATCTTGGTTTTGGCTTCGTGCTACCCCTGTGTCGGTAAAACCCGCTGCGTACATAAAACACTCCCTACGGAAACACTTCTAAAATGCACACCATCATTATAGTGCGGTTTGCTCGTATCTTCAAGTTTTTTTGGGAAATAATCTTAGACACTGTGTATTTTTGCACTATATAGTTGTTAAACGAATACAAGTATCCTCATTGATTACCCCCATTAAAAATTTTTTAATATATCGTGATGCCCAACATCTACGAGCGCAATCAGCTTATTCCCTTCGTAGTACCAAATAATCCTCACGTCCATGTTGGCACTCGATTCAAAAAGCCTGTCTGTGCCTTGAATACGCTTTGTTCTTAGCGACGGATGAGACGGGTCTTTTGATAACAATACCAACTTGTTCGCGACTTGCTTTTTCTCTGCCGTACTTAATTTTCCGTAGTGCTTTTTGAACCTGTCAGAATACGCAAATTCGTATATCATTGGTCATCACCATTAAGAGACGCGATTAAGTCATCCACATTATTAAAAACAGGTTGCAGCCCTGCTTTAACATCACGTCTGATTTTTTCCACATCTTCTAAAATTTCGTCAACATAACCATTGGGGTATACAACTACTGGAATAATACATATCATGCCCTTATCTTCAAATATTTCTAATTTATCTCCTGCTGAAAGCCCAAGTTTTTCGATTAAGGGCTTGGGGATTGTTACTTGAGATTTTGACCTAAGTTCAGCAATCATTATAGTGCCTCCTATGAAGTAGGAATTTCCAACTATCATGATTGTATCTTATCGCTGTGATTCTAGCAATATCCGTACTTTGCCGATTTTCAAAAGTGTCAGTGACAAAACAAATGCTACCATTTCTGAATTTTAACAATTATGTAAGGTGGTTTATGTCGGTTTTATGGAACTTTGTCCAACTTAGTGTTTTAAAATTCCGCAGTTTGCGGCAAGCGTCACAGCCGCATTTCGCCGTATACATGTATTTGCAGGCTATGTATACGTCTCGAAGCCAGATACAAAATTTCAAAAGCAATTTTCAATGTCGTTTGCTACAGCCAACAAAAAACACGCTATCGGTAAATCTCATTGATAGCGTGTTTTTTGTTGGAATTAATTTAACGCTTGCGGTTGCGGGTCTTGCAATAACCACAATGCCCTATCACTTGCCTGATTCGCTTGGGCAAGCACCGTTATAGATGCCTGATGTCTGAAATTAGCGCGTGCCAGTCTTCCTGTTTCCATTGCCATGTCGGCGTTTAGAATGCGTGAATTTGCGTCGGATAAGTTTTCATTTACTACGTCTAAACCTCTTGCTATAAAATCCAATCTATTTTGCATTGCGCCCAGCATTGCCCATTCACGAGAAACATGAGATAACGCGCTATCCAGAATTTGCAGTTGTTGCGAAATACTTGCGCCCGCGTCCTGCGATACATTGATAATAGAAAATCCGCGCTCGTCAACAAGACCTAAGGTTCTTGCGTCCATGGCTTCTATGTTTAGGAATAACGAATGTCCAGAATTAGGGCCTACTTGAAAATGCAAAGTGCGCCCGTTTGGGTTTGGTCGTGTTCCTATGAAGCCGCCGTCTTCGTAGTCTCTTGTTAAAACCAATTGATTACCATGGTCTGGGTCTACCACAAGTTGCCCGCGGAAAGTTCGCCCATCAAAAGTCATTTGAACATTGCCACTAAAATCTTCGGGCAGATACATAAATAAATTACCGTCGCTATCCGTAATTGCGTTTATAGTCATGCCATTTACGGTGTAAGTCACAGGCATATGCGGCCCAAACGGCACAGAACTACCATTCGCATGTTGAAGTGTTATCTGAATACGGAAAGCCGAGTCCCCTCCATGGTGAATATTTGTCACCAAATCGGGGTCATGAATGGAGAAGTTACCGCCCTGTACATCAACACTGCCTTCAACCCACTGACCTATGCCTATTTGCACAAGACCGCCCGATATTGTCATATCTACGCCTGCGCCGCCTATGCCGCCACCTATGCTTGCAGCATCTCTTCCGCCTGTTGAGTTCACAATACCGCCACTCACGTTTACAGTGCCGCCACCGCCGCCCCAACCACCGCCAATTCCTGCGGCGTAATTTCCGCCTGTGGTATTGATAGTTCCGCCACTGATGTTGATATTACCGCCACTACCTCCCCAGCCGCCACCAATTCCCGCGCCGCCTTGTAGGGGTGCGCCAGGTTGCACTGTGCCGCCTGTCGCGGTGATTGTGCCGCCCGTGATTGTGATATTTCCACCACTACCACCCGCACCCGCACCACCGCCAATTCCCGCACCACCACGATAGTTTTGAGCAATAATTGTTCCGCCGTGAATGTATATATTTCCACCCGTGCCACCACTTATAAATCCAGAACCGCCACCAATTCCCGCACCGCCATAGGCAACAGCCCTAACAGTGCCGCTGTTTATAACAATAGTGCCGCCATCTTCTCCAAATGCCAAACCTGCCCCGCCTAACAAACCTGTCGAGCCGCCGCCAATTCCCGCACCACCAACTCGGCTAATCGCGTATAATCGCCCTGTGCCGCTAATTGTCAAATGCCCGCCAGTAGTTTGAATCCCCGCGCTTCCCACGGCGGTATCACTTGTCGCCAGCATATTATCGCCAACAAGCCGCAGATTTACAGTAGCACCACGCATATCCAACGCCGCGCCTTCCGCGTATTCAATAGTTACATTGTTAAGGGTAATATCTGCATTTACACCCGAATTTACCACGATGCGATTGTTCGTTGAAATGCCGCCGTTTATTTGGAAAACACCATCATTCTCAATGGTAAGCACACCATTATTAAAATTCCATTCACCCGCCACGCCCATGCCGTCGGCAAGGGAATATAAATGAATTTGCGTAGGCGTAGAAGCTGGTTGCACTGATGACACCTGCCCATTTTGAGGTACTGGCATTTGCGCTTGATACAAACTTGCAACACGCCAAAATGGTTGAATCTGCCCCAAAGGAGAAGCAGAAGCAGACGGCGACGGCGTAGAGCGAGAAAGTGTTCCATCCAACAAAGTAATCTGATTATGTTGCAATTGACGCGCTACAAATTCAATTTCTGCAATCCGTTGGATAATCTCTATTTGTATCATGTTTCTAGTATTTTGCTCGGGGCTTCTGTACGTGTCGTTAGCAGCTTGAACAACCAGTTCGCGTATGCGCTGAAGACCTTCGTTAATGGAAGCCACGCCACCTTCCGCTGTTTGAATCAATGCCGAAGCATCTTGCGTATTCCGAAACGCTTGGTCAAGCCCTCTAATTTGCGCCCGCATTGTTTCGGAAATGGCAAGCCCAGCGGCATCATCTGCCGCCGAATTTATTCGCAAACCACTTGAAATCCGCCGCATAGCAAGGTTTCTGTCAACGCTTGCGCTATATAGATTTCGTTGCAAAGGTGTTGCAGAAAACATTTGCCTTCTTATATCCACGGTCAAATCCCCTTTATTGCAAACTTTACTCCTCTGGGTCAGAATCTAATTCTGACCCAAAGTTGTATTCTTGCTCTGGTTCTGGTTTGGCTTGCACTTCTAATTCTGGTTCTGGTGCGATTTCAACTTCTGTCTCGGGTTCGTCTGGTTCTGGCTCGACTTCTATTTCTGGCTCGTATTCAACCTCTGGTTCACTCACAACGATTGCCAATGGTGCTGATAAAGATGCCAGTGTTACTACTATTGTAACGCTACTTGTGGTTGAAGTTGGCGTGCTTCCAGCGGTAGTGTTAGTAACAATAACTCTATATCTGTTCGCGCTGCCCACAGTGAGAGATGCGTTGAAATTTAATGTGTCATTTGTCGCCCCTACAATGTCATAGAAATCGAAACCTATCTCGCCCTCTGCCATTTGCCACTGGAAGGACAGCGTTCCACCATCAGTGACAGTGGCATCCACTTGTAGCGTAACAGGCGCGCCTGCCCCAGCTTGCAAAATAGTAGGAAGCAACAATGGCACAATCACTGGTGCTTGTGACGGCGGTAATGCGGCTTGAATCACAGTTAGTGTTGTGAATGTTGAATAGCCTATGCCTTCGGAGTTCACAGCCCTAACCCTAAATCGGTAGCCATTCATGGAAAACGGTACATTTGTATAGCTTAACGTAGTACCTGTTTCGTTGGGAATATTGTCCCATTCAAACGCGCCTGGAGGTAGTACCTGCCATTGCAAGGTTGGAACTGGATAACCCGCTACTATCGTAACTGTAAATGTGATGTCGTCACCCTCGTCAATTGTTGGGTTCATGGGGGAAATGGTGACTTCTGGCGCGACTCTACGCGTGATTACCTCAATTACTGCGTAATCGGAAATTGCGGGGGCGACATTGGAAGCCACGGTCAAAGTTATAGTTCCGATTGGCTGGTTCATAGCAATTTGAATCAAACCATTTGTCACCGTTGTGCCGCTTGCTACATAATCTGCCGAAACAGCGGCAGTAGTCCATGTCACAGCTTGGTTGGCATACGGATTACCCAATTGGTCGTACACCACCGCCGTAAACGTATGCGTGAATCCTTGCTGTATAGTTAATTCGTAAGGTGTTATCACGATACTGGTAGGCACTAACGCAGTTACATGCACAAACGCAACATTACTTGTAGCGATTGCCGTCGTGTTTCCTGTTGCATCTGGCCATGTGTTGGTAACAATTACTCTGTAGTAAATTCTGCCGTCTGTGTCTATTGGCGCGTTGAATGTCGCGCTTGTTGCCCCTGCTATATCCGTAAATACGCCGTTGTAGGTATCTGCCCTTTGCCATTGGAAGGATAAAGTTCCACGTTCGGGCGGGGTGATTGTTGCTACTACTGTTAAGGGGTGAGTAGTTCCAGTGGGTCTTCTGTCGGTGGTGTAGTTATCTGGGCCAGAAAGTTCTGGCGTTGGAGCGTGGGTGAGTTCAAGAACTGTTACCACTGCAACATTACTAATGGTGGAAGCTCTTTCATTACCTGTTGCCGTTGTAAGGTAGTTAGTCACAACAACACGGTAACGATTTACCCCAACGCTATTGGTATCAACCAAAAGGCTAGTGCCTGTCGCGCCGTAAATAGGCTCGAAATCACCGCCATATGCCCCCGTTGCCCTCTCCCACTGATAGGAAAGCACACCGCCATCAGTTACGTGTGCTACGACATTCAACGTAACTGTTTGCAAGCCTACGTCAACTGTTGCACTTTGCGGGTGTTCTGTGATAATTGGAGTTTGTGCATTAATTAGTGCGTCTACTGTTATTGTTGCAGTTTCGCTTACAGCCGTTGCGATTCGATTACCCGTTGCAGTAGCCAGATAATTTGTCACTACAACACGGAATCTGTTTACGCCTTCTGTGGCTATGCACACCTCAAGAGTTGTGTTTGTCGCGCCATAGATAGGCACGAACACGCCGTCAACTTCTCTATACCATTGATAGGTGAGAACTCCACCATCTGGCGAATTTGCTACAACTGTTAGCGTATGCGTATCGCCAACCTGCCCAACTGTAACAGTCGCGCTTTGCGGGTGCGTCGTGATTATCGGCGGTTGGGCGTGAGTGAAATCATTTACTTGCACAAATGCTACATTACTTGTGGTGGATGCAGTACGCGTTGTTAATGCTTCGCCCCAAGTATCAGTAACGATTACTCTGTAATAGATTCTGCCAACAACATCTATAGGCGCGTTAAGTGTGGCACTGGTTGCGCCAGCTATATTCGTGAACACACCATTATACGAAGAACTACTTTGCCATTGGAAGCTAAAGCTACCATTCGCGGTGGAGGTAACAATAACTGTCATTGGGTGCGTATCGCCTGTATCGCCAACCAATACGAAAACATTTTCCAGCGGCTCAAGTACAGGTGCTAAAACATCTACTACTTCAAAAGTTAATGGAATCGCGAAGTAAACACTTTGACTAGCAGGGAAGGTAGTACCCCTAATAATCAAATGCTCACTGTAAACACCAATTGGCAATCCAGTTCTTGGACGTACATTCACTTCCGCAATAGAACACCCACATGAACAACCCCATAAAGTTCCTAAGATGGTAGTTGGTTGTAGGTTTGACACTACAAAGTTGCTCTCTGAAGAATTTACAGGAACTTCGCGTCCATCTGAAAGGCGGATAACCGCCGTAAGTCCGCCAACATCACTTACGCCTTGGTTTCGGACGGCAATCACATTGTATGGAAGTTCATAGTAATCAACAGACTTTGTACCAAAATCGCCACTTTCACCAATCAGCATATACGGCTGGCGTGCGAGTACTTCAAATACTAGCGGAACTCTTTCCAACTCGCCATAACCATCAATATAGAATACTAGGTATGCCGTGTGTACTCCAACTGGTAAACCAGTTCTAGGGGTAACTAGAATCGTGCGGGTGGTTTGCGCTGTATTAAATACATAACCAAAGGTAAGCCCATTATTAAAGGCATTAACCGAGCCTTCCATTCGCATTCTCACGCGTTCAGAGCCTATGGGGCAATCCATGCTAACTCTGAATGGTGCTGTGAAAACAGAGGTATATCCCTGTATGCGGCTTAGGTCTGGGATTCTTGGTACGGGGGACGTGCTTCCGAATCTGGGGTCATTTAGCCATTCTGGGTCTATTAGCCTTGGTGGGCGCGGGTAGTCAATTACTTCTACCTCGAACTCGAACATACCAAAGTTAATTTCAATTTCCAACTCAAATCCTAAATCGCCTGTGAAAACTAGAGTTGCGGTGCGTAATCCAACAGCCGCACTTGGAAGTGGACGCACATAGATAACGCCAAACTCATCTGGTAGGATTTCGGTTGTGTTCAAGGGTGTTACTATTTCAAAATAGTTTGTGCTTGTTAGGAATGCACCAGCAGATAACCCTGTAAATGGAATGTCGTTGGTGTTTCTTATTCTTATGCCCACTGGGTCGGCGGCGGTATTTCCTGTGCGTTGTGGTGGGATTTCTACGACATCAACATGTGTTGTAATGCCTATGCTTGGTGCGGTTACTTCTACGGAGACTTCGTATACTTCAAAGCTTATTGGGATATTCCGTATGAAGTCGCCGCCTTCAACACGTAGGGTGTCGGTGTGTATTATTGGGTTTGTTGTTAGGTTTGGAAAATCTTCATTTTGGGTGAGGATTATACGAAGGGTATCTCCTGCCCCAAGGCTGCTTGCCCATGGAAGAACAGTGTAGCTTCCGCCTGTGGTTTGTAATCGTTGAACCTCGTCTATTCTGAATGGAGAATTTACCAGTGGGTTGATGTTTATGGCATGTATGGAGTGCGCCGTTTCAAAGCTTTCGATGTCAACCGCAATATATTGGAAGTTTGTCATTTGATACATTGCAAACACTGGGTCGAAAACAACAGGCTCTGGAAAGCTTACATTGTGCATATCAACTTCAAAACTTAGATGAATATACACATGGAAATCCGCGCCATCGCTAATGCGTACCACTGCATAATGAATACCTGTGGGTAGCATATTTCGCGGCCATAGGCTTATACCGATTTGCCCGTTGGGGTATGCCCCTAATATATGGCTAGACACCCCTGATGCTTGCGGGGTTGTGCTGAAAAATCCAGGCGGGTTCATAATGCTAAAGGCTATTTGCCCAGAATGCGGGCCATATTGCACGATAGAACTTTGGTCGTACACAAACTCGGCGGTGAGTCCACCAATGGGGCTACTGCCTAAGTTTCTTATGGTGATATTCGCGGCGTGGTGGCTTCCGATTGTGTACACGCGTGGCATACTTGGGAACTGATAAAATACGCGAATGGTATCAGCATGGTCGTTGGGTTCGTTTGGAAGCACTGGCATTGTTGGTAAGATTTCGAGTTCATGCGGAAGAACCTCAAAACGCACGGGTACGAATATAATAAATCTTTGCGCGTCCATAGTGCCAGCGTTGTAGTTTGTGACGCGTGAACGGAATACAAGTACATCTTCGTAAATTCCAACAGGAAGCCCTTCAACTGGGCGAATGGACGCTACATTACGTGGGCTTTGCGCAACCGTTGACCCCGCAATCTGATACATAGTTAAGTCAAAGAACTGTGAATGTCCTGTTTGGAAGCCTTCCCAACCAGTACCATCAGGGCCGCCCTCGAAGTAGATAGCTATATTTCCGGACGCATGGTCTATGTCTACATTGCCCCAAGTTGGGTTATATAACTGCCCTATTGGAACATGCATTGCTAACGTGGTAGGTTCTGGAAGCACATATCCTTGATTCTGGGAAGGAATTTCAAACACTGGCAAAGTAACGGGAGTTCCTATCACAGGGTTAAGCCCACCAGAACTAGGTCTTACATATGGAGCAGGACGCGCCGCATTAGGCGAAGACGCGGCTGACCAATTAAACTGCGACCCTGCAATCTGAGCAGACCACCTAGGGGCAGACTGACCGACTGGAGTAACACCCAAACCACTCCAGTCCATAATTTCAACAGCTAAATCTATATTGACAAGTGGTACGCCGTTTATATCACGCAAATGGAAAGTGTCGGTATGTCGTCCAACAGGTAAATTTAACGACGGGACTAATCTTACCCCAACACTTGCCCCAGGGGCTATAACCGATACCATGGTAGTTGCGGCATCGGTGTTTTCTGATGTCGAATATCTTGTTGTACGTGAAAACATGAAATACGGAGTGCTGAACGCATTGAAATCAGCCATACCAGCAGCAGTACTTGGAGGAATTGAAACATGAACACCTGTATGGTTTGTAACAATAAACTCCACAGTACGCATTGTGTTTGCAAGGTTATCTAGGGTATGCGGCCATATAGAGGCACTATGTCCATGACCAAAGTAACGGGGATGCCACTCAAAGCGCGTGTTGTTTGTGCGTGCTTGTTGCTGTGTATAATTTCGTCCATATGCACGCACACTGAAATCTGCTTGGTAAACGCGGAATATTAGAGGTACGTCTACGCGGAATGGCACTCCGCCTCGATAACCTGTGAATACTAAAGTATCTGTGTGTGTGCCAGGGGGAAGCCCTAGCTGTGGCCATATTCTAATCGTTGCCGCACTGTTATTCCCAGCTACACTGCTGGTACTTAGTGGTGTGTGTGTTCTGAAGAAAGTACCCTCACCATGTTGTAAATTTGCTGCAAGATTGGTTATGAGATTAGCGTTGCCGCCTGCGCCCATGTTGTTGCGTATTGTTACTTGCATCCAGCCATTTGAATCATTTGGGAGGACATAGTTCATAAGCCTTGGCGGGAATACAACAGTTGAGTTTGGTTCTATATTAAAGTTCTCAAGTTGTGCTTGTGGTAATACCTCAAAGGATATTGTGGCGCGAGTAAGTTCGATAAAAACGAAATCGGCGGCGTATATGGCTGTGCAGTTGGGGTCACGCGCTTCGATAATCATTGTGTCGGTATGAACTCCAACGCCTAGACCGTTTGCAGGCCATATACGTACTCCCAATGTATGCGGAATGCTTGCTGTTGAATATAGGCGCGAAGTTAATACCGTTCTAACTGTTGTGCTTGCATGATGGTTCTGTAGTGTATTCCAAGCTAAACCACGATTTAGCCTAAAAATACCTCCTGTTTCCCATGTAACTCTTACACCTTCGTAGTTGTACGGGGTATTGTTGGCGACAATAAACTCCTGCCAACCACCATTGATAACGGTCGCATTGCTTGAACCAGGGAATGCATAACCTCGTTCACGCGGCGCAATAACAGCCGATGTTGGGTATATTGTAACGCCTTCGTCTCTGCCAGTTACGGTGAAACTTACGGGAATATCAACGGCAAAGCCGTGGTCGCCGCGAATGCGTAGTATATCTTGATAAGTTCCTGCGAATAATCTATGACGTGGAGCAACCATTATATTGATTGACCCTCCCGCAGATGTACCCAAGGCATTGTTAGCTTCCATTCTGTCGGAGGCTGAGGGGTTTGCGATTCCTATTGCAGTGGTATCTCTGTGCAGACCTCTGGTTATTACGAAGGGGGCTGTTGCGGGGGAGAAAATGCCGTCATCTACGCTTGCCCAGCTTGCTACTAGACCTTCTACGGCGGTGTCTGTTCTTAGGTTGGTTAGCCATATTGCACGATGGCTGAACGCTAATGATGAGTTTGCTACACTTATTCCCGTGGTAAATGCGGCATAACCCGCTATTCTGTCAGGGAATACCAGCGGAGCAGTTACTGGAATTACATTGGGGTCAGTGGGTAGATTCTCTGGGATTAGTAGGAAGTTATCGACAGCACCGCCAGGGAATCTTGTTGCGCGTACCGAAAATTGGAATCCATTCCCTAGCCAATCGGTCACGGTGAAACTCACTGGGATTTCTGCAATTGGCGCGCTACCGCGGTCGCTGAAAATTCGTAAAGTATCTGTGTAAGTACCTGGCTCTAAACCCGCGACAGGTCTAACACGTAAGTTTACATCATTGTTAGGGGGAGCGTAGTTAAGCCAACGTTGTGCAGTAGCTGACGTTCCTGTACTGGTACTAAGACGGAATATATCGCCATTTGCGGCTTGCACAAACTCAAAATAATTGGTGTCAAATTCAGCATGTAAACCAGTAATTGGTACGGCTGAAGGGTTTCTAAAGTTGAACTGTCTTGCGTTATTGCTTTCGGGATTAATTGTAGTTGCAAGAATTGACGCATTAAGAAATGCTGTATAACCCTGTGCGCGTTCTGGGAACACGAAGGGATTTTGTATTGCTGGTAATGTTAGGCGGTCGGCGGGGTGGGGTACTATTGTTACTTCAACTCTTACGAAATCGCCTGTTACGCCGCCTGCTGTTCCTACGTCGAAGCCTACAGGGCCTACCATTCGTAGGAAATCTACGTAATGCCCTGGTGGTAGCCCCTGTCTTACGGCGATTCGTATATTTGCAGAGTTTGCATTAGTAGCGGGTAGAATGTTTGTTGCTACGCCCGTCGTGTAAGTTGCAGACGTGCCGCCGTTTACATCTCTGTACAAAATGAATGGAGATGTACCACTTATATCCCCATCAAAAACGAAATCTATAATGCGTTCATAGGGGTAGTTGGGCGAGGTTAAGTAAATTGGTGTGCGTGTGCTAAGATTCCTTAAATGGATTTGCCATGGCCCCGCACGGCCAGCCGCCGAGCTAACAGTAAGCCCATGCGCATGACCAAACCCCTCTTCAACATTGCCGAAATTCACGTTACGTATAGAAGGCCTAACGCCAACATGCGCACTAACCGTAGCGGTTAGTGGGATTTCGGAAATTACTTCACGCCCGCCGCCTACAAGGCTACGTGTAATTACCAGCGTATCATTGTACGAACCTATCGGTAGGTTTGCCCGCACGCCAACACGGATATTTACAATGGGAACTTCCCCAACAACATTGGGGGGAATTTGATTATGTGAATTGTATGGAGCATCGCCCATACCTGGGCTGAATCCCCGTACAATCTCAAATGCGGTAGAACTACTATCACCGCTGTTTTCAAAATGCGCAACAAGATTTTCCATTGCTAGTTGCGTATTATGGTTTTCTAGTTCAACTGTGATGTAGGGTAAGTATCGGTAATTTGTTTCCAATGCAAAAGCATACCCTGCTGGGTAATTTGACGTGACATACCCCGCTCCCGAAGCACGAACGGTTGTGGTCGCATCAAATGGTATAACAGGCAGAACTAGAGCAATAGTAATTATAATTGCCAGTAGCCTAGCCGTGAATTTTTTTATTGTAGTCATAATCATTCTCCCCTTTACAAACAGTTCAGATAATTATAGTAGTATAAGTTTATCGACAAAATCGTAACAAAATCTTAGTACTTTTGTAAATTTTTATCCTTGCCGTGTTTGTTGTTCGTGGTATAATGACGGAAGTGGCGAATCACTACATATATTATGGAGTTGGACATCGTGATGAACGTGATGAAATTGGACAAGCATCTTGCATATCTAAATGGATTATTTACTTTATTATTTGTTGGCGTGTTATTTATTGGCAGTGCCGAGGTTTTTATAATGGCGTACACCGTCGTGTTTATAATTGTTGTAGTCAGAACATTAATGACACCAGGTCGGCGAAAAACCAGACGGCATTTGGTACTGGCGTACACGGCAATTTTGATTGTGCAAATAACCATGTTAAACAATGTATTGTATAGTGAGGCAGAAGTTGTTGATATTCCATCATTTATTTTTAGGAGAATACTGGGACTTATTTTGTTATGTCTTCCAATGTTGGTAAGCCGATATGTGGCCAAGGTTGAGTATACACATTATTATCTGCCGTCCGTGAAAGAAACCGCAACCGTTGGAATTTCCCAATTGCTAAACACAACCAATAATATAAAACGCACCGCAGAAATAATTAACGAATCCAAGAAAAAATTATGCCTAGATAATTTAAAAATTCTAGCGCATGATATGACGCGCCACGATTCCTTCCGTTATGTAAACAGCGATAGCCTGTCAGAAGAATATTTTAAAAAAGCCCGCGAAAGCTTCAACGACCCAAATATTTATATTGTAATATCTCATTCTGGTAGCCCCGCTTCGGAATTTATATCCGTTTTTACGCGAAAGCAGTATAACCATGCGTCCATTTCCTTTGACAAGAAGCTGGAAACAACCATCAGCTACAACGGCGGCGAAAGAGTTTATCCCCCAGGGCTTAATATGGAAATGCTGGAATTTTTCCGAAAATCTCCCGATTCCAAAATCATGGTGTATAGCCTGTCTTGTACCGCTGAACAAAAGCAACAAATGCTGGACAGAATCGCTAAAATAAATAAAGAAGGCAGTGCTTACAATATATTGGGGCTTTTTATTCACAAACGCAAACGCAAACCAAATATTATGTTCTGCTCGCAGTTCGTGTACAACATGCTGGAAGATGTTGGCCTTTCGTATTTCAAAAGAAGCGACAACAAAATAAGCCCCACCGATTTGGTAGAGCTTGATTATTATAGGAAACTTAAATTTGAATTGGAGATTACGTTTGGATAATTATAACCATTCCCTTACGTTTGGATAATTATAACCATTCCCATGTGTCGGCGAAGTTGTTCATTACTGTGTTGTGTTCCTTTGGGTAGTTGTAGGTTGTCCATGACTCGTAGGATTCTATTAGGGCGTAGCAGTCTTCGTCGGATTGGGTTTTCATTAGCTTGTGGCATTTTTCTATTATGTTTTCTGGCTTGCTTGGCGCGGATATTACCGCTTCTTCCAGCTTGCGCATTGATGGAAATAGGATTTCGTTTTCGATTAGAATTAACCTGTATAGGTTGAAAATCATGCCGTTTATTACGTGGTGTCTTGCAAAACCTTCTGGCTTGCAACATACCCAGAAATATCTGTAAAACTGCTTGAATGTGCAGTAAAATCGAAGTTGCTTAGTAGCGGCTTCTTTTTTTGGGTATTGCTGGATTTTTTCAACTAGCGTGGGGAGGTCAGGTTCGTCGCAGAATAGCACTTGCGCTTTTGTGAACAGATTACGCATTGGCTCAGAACCGCTTTCCGCTATTTTTATTAGGTCTGCGCGGGTGTGGTAGTGTATATCAAAATACCCACCTTCGTATGTGCATTTTCCGCGAACTACTTCCAGCGTGCCTTCGTTTTCTTTCTTGCGGTCGTATTCTTCTTGGGTGATTATGGCTACCCCGTCTATGTCTGAATCAGGGCGTGCCGTTCCCGTCACTACTGACCCTACCAAGAATAACGCCTTTACATGCGGATTCTCGCGGTAATGCGCCGTCATGTTTTTTATTGATTCCTCGTGATGTTTGTACATATTGCCCCAACCTTTCTTAGTGTATGTTTTGATGTTGAAGTTTTTCCATAATTGCAAAATTTTTTCGTAATTCTCCAAAGCTACACCCCTTTTCGGGTTGATTATACCACAAGCATTTTGGTATTATTACACAAAATTTTGACGGGGTGTTTTCTGAAAAAATTGATTACAAGTTGACCTTGATACAACTAAAATGATATGATTTATTGTAGAAAATATATACTATGTCTGGAAGACATTAAACATTTGAAATTGGAAGAACGGGGAGATATAGTGTTTGAAATAGAAGTTAAGCAGTCTGCGTACAAGCATGGGTGTACATACGATGACATTATCAATTGTTATCGTTTTCCCATTAAGAGTATGATACTTGCAAGGGAAGAGAGCAAGTATCTTTATATTGGGTTGGACAATAAAGGCAGATTGATTGAGTTGTTAGTGCATCATAATTCCATAACCGTAATATTCCATGCAATGAAATTACGCAAGACTTTTGAGAAGCTGATTAAATAGGAGGTATTCGAGGTATGAGTAATGAAGAGATTATGGAACTTACAATTGAAGATTTCCGCGAATTAACACCGCAAGAATCACAGCAAGATAATTTTCGCCGTATGTTTCAACTGCTTGGCTTGATTTACGCAAATCAGGTTGAAATTAAGCAGTTATTGGTTGAGAGCAATCATTCAGCTTCTGTTGTGTAGAAAATGATGATATACAAGCCATAGACGGCACAGCCGCATTTCGCCGATTACATGTATTAGCAAGCCGCGCATACGCCACGAAGCCATGAACAATTTCCTAAGCAAGAAAAAAGCCCCGAACAACAATTCGGGGCTTTTGCATTTGTATCAATTTTACATATAAACGCGCTTCTATCTTCTCAAGGTTTTATTGTTATCTTTAAACAACATCCAAAAATCTTGCGAAAATAGCGGCTACCTCTGCGCGTGTTGCAGTTGCCCGTGGGTCAAACATGTTATCGCCTCGACCTGAAATTATGCCAGCGGCTTGGATTGCGTTTACTGCGTTGTTTGCCCAGTAGGAAACATTAGCTTGGTCTGCGAAGGGAGCGGTTGTGTTTTGTGGCAGACTAACGCCAGCTATTTGAGTGTAGCGATATAGCATTACTGCAATTTGTTCGCGGCTTACGGCAGTGTTTGGAGCGAAGTTTCCGCCACCAACGCCCGAAACGATATTGTTTTGCGCGGCCCATTGGACTGCTGGGAAGTACCAAGCGTCTTGAGCAACATCAGCGAAAATTGGGGTTGTGTTTCTGTATGCCGATAAATCCACGCCCTCTAGGTTGGCTAGAACTTGCGCGAACATAGCGCGTGTCATGCTACCTTGTGGGTCAAATTGTCTGTGTGCTACTCCCGTTAGCAGACCGTGGCTTGCTACTATGCTTACTACCTCGTAGTACCACGCGCCACGCGCTACATCGTCAAACATTTGTGATGCGGGAGTGATTACAAATTGTTGAATTGGAAATGTTTCAAATGGCAGGTCATCATCTTCGGAGGCTGGTAATTCATCTGCTGGGGGTTGTGGCGTGGGCTGTGGGGTTGGTTGTGGTGTGGGCGTGGGGGTTGGTGATGGTTGTTGTTGACCTCCACCACCGCCGCCGCCAGTTCCACCACCGCCTGCACCACCGCCACCTGTTCCGCCGCCTACTATTTGCGACCAGTTTGCTGTGATTGCTCTTGGGCTGGTTACGTTTAGGTAATCTCCTGCGGGAGTCCAGCCGTTGAAGTTGAACCCGCTACGTGTTGTTGTTGGCGGGGTTGCGTCTTCGCCGTGGGTTATTGTTTGCACTAGCGTTCCGCTTACCAGCGTTCCGCCAGCTAAGTCAAAGGTTACTGTCCATTCGGCGGGTTGTGCTGGAATTTCCGTTAGGTTTACATTAACGGGTAGAGTTGAGGTAATGCCCTCGCGGGTTATGGAAAGCGAGAACGTACCAGTTACGTCTGGCTGACCTGTTGCGGGTCTTGTGCCTGTTAAAGTAACAACGCCCGTTGCTTGGTCAACCGTGGCTGTAACAGCGGAAGGCAGACCACTTGTGCCAAGTGTGATGTTACCCGTGGCAGTGCCGCTCACGGTTGCAGATGCAGAAAGCACCGAATCATTTACAGCAACCGTAGCTGGGTTGATTGTGACGGTTGGAGGGTCGAAGGGCAATTGCGTAAGGTTTACAGATACAGGCAGCGTCGCGGTAATTCCATCACGAGTGACGGTAATCACAAAGTTATCCAAAATATCTGCTGTGCCGTAATCTGGACGAGTTCCAGTCACGGTTATATATCCTCCCGCTTGTGAAACTGTCACACCAGTGGGCGCGGTGTATGAAAGAGTTATCGCGCCTGTTGCAGAGCCGCCTACGTTTGAAACTGCAATTGGGTCGGCGTTGGTGATGCTTGCTGATGCTGGTGTGAGTTGAACGGTTGGCGTGAAGTTGGTAACAGAAACCGTACCAGTTGTAGCCACTGCGCCAGTAAGAACCGTACCAAGTTGTGCCGTCCATTCAAAGGAGTTTACCGCGCCGTGGGAGTTGTCAAAAGTTCCAACAACCGCCCAATTTATTGGAAGGGACGTTGTAGCTTCCGTGGTTGTTACCGCCACGGAGGTGGGCAAAAGCGCGATTACTGCCGCATAATTTGCCACCGCTTGAGAAAGAGTTGTGTTTGCTGGCGCGGTAAGCGAAAGCAAAGTTTCTGGGAGTGCGTAAGTGAGGTCAACTGTTACCTCGAATGACGCGGTTACGCCACCACGAGTTACATAAACATCAAAACTACCCGCGGGGTTTACACCCGCTGTGGTTGGGCGAACGCCCGTTACCGTTACAGACGGGGTTGCCGCTGTGTATGTTACAGTTACATAGTCAACCATACCTGCGGGGATTGTGTAGCTTACTGCAATATTACCCGTTGCAGTGCCTTGCACCGCCACGTCTTGAGAAAGATTAGCGTCGTTGATTGTAGCGGCTGTTGGGTTGAATGTGACGTTAGTTTGGATTGAAGGGGCTTGCCCCACACCAGTACCTGTACCTCCCGTTGCATTAACTGTGCCGCCTATGTGTGTCAAATTGAAACCTTCTGGTGCGCCGCCCTGTGCTGTTCCAGATGCGCCACCACCGCCAATGCCAAAGCCACCCGCACCATGCAAGTTGGGGTTTGCGTTGTGATTACCACCGTTGCCGCCTGTAGCAGTCACATTTCCGCCAGCAATGGTGATATTGCCGCCGCTGCCGCCATCGCCAGCCACTAAATTGCCGCCAATAACTAAACCACCGCCGCCGCCGCCACCGCCGATGCTTGCACCGCCGCCGCCGCCGCCAACATCACCACCGCCGACACCACCATTTCCACCAGAAGCAATAATGGTCGCATCGGAGTTTATTGTTATTGTGCCGCCGTTACCACCATTACCAGTGTCACCGCCACCGCCGCCGATTCCTGCGCCGCCGCCACTGCCATTCGCATTGTCACCATTACCGCCTTGTGCGGTTACATGCGCATTGCCTCCTATTGTAATTATTCCTCCCATACCGCCACCTGGAGTAATACTACCAGCAGGGTCAAAGCCACTGCCGCCACCAATGCCAGCACTTGACCTGCCGCCCATGGCTATTACCACTGCGTCACCGCCTATGGTAATCTCACCACCTGCCCCATATCGGCTACCGCCTATACCTGCGCCGTCTAAACCGCCATTGGCTTGCAATGTACCATTGCCTGCAATGTTTAGCACTGCGCCAGTAGTTTGTATGCCTGCGGCACCAAACCCGCCTGTTAGGGTGCTTGTGCCTGTAAGGTTTAGGTTTAGTGTCGCGCCAGTATTCAACAACAGCGGGGATTGATTGACCGCAATACTAGCATCATCAAGTGTTACCGTTGCCGTTGCGCCAGCGGCAATTGCAATACGCCGTTGGCTACCTGCGTTACTGCCTGTTACGGTAACATTAGCCCCGTTTGCAATTGTAAACACATTTGTAGCGGGGTCAAATGTCCAACCCGCGCCAGACAATGGCGGCGGGGATAGACTAAGGTCTATTGGTGTGGCGCAATTCACACAGCCATCTAGCGTACAAACGGAATTTGCACCGTATGCTATACAAAGGCGAGACACTCGCCCCGCGCCTATGCTTGGTACAGCAGACCAATCGCCACCATAAGCCTCAAGTGTAAACGATACCTCATGCAATTGCGCGTCCAAACTAAAATATCCAACCTCTGTACCATTAGGTCTTGTGTGGTTGTTGATTAAACTATCCCATTCGATAAAATGGTCGGAAACGGTAATCACTCCGCTACGGGTAATGGCATTGTTTCTTGGGATATTAGCATTGTGACGAATACTAAAAACCTGCATAAACGTAGCCATACCAGCCCCAGCAATAGAGGGCTGATTAACCCGCCAACCCGTGATAACGGTGTATGTTTGCCCATCTACCGTAATTGTCCCGTGGTATGTGTAGCCTGTAGGGTCTATCACTTCATCACGATAGGTGTTGCCAACAACACGAGTCGCTGGCAAATGTGTCATTGGTGTCCAGTCAATCCAATGGTCTACAATGTACCATTCAACCAGCGGGCTTACCGTCCAGCCATACACGCAAATGTAAGACGCACCACGCGTACTGTGAAACTCCGTTACCTCGTAACTTAACGAAATTGCACCAACATCACGCGCCGATGTGTTAGCAGGAAATCTACGCCCCGCCCGAAATAAATTGTTGTAAGTGCCATTCCATGCCCCAGAAAATGTACCATCGGAATACATATTCATGTGCCAAGAGGGCGTAAGCGAAGCATGATGCCGCGCATCAGACCACGCTTCAAAGTCAAACCCGTTTATTCTGTTAGCGGGGTTTGTGGTGGAAAAGTTGCTAGTCATTGCGCGTTCAAGCGTTGCCACGGCATACACCGTAACCAGCCCCCACCCATGCAGCGGCATAACGCCAACAACCATTGCAACCACCATAAGCAACGACAAGTGCTTTGATAGTTGCCTTCGTAAACTGCTCTTCATTAAATACCTCCTCAATAGTTTTCTTCCTAGACGTATGATAACATTTACCACAATCACATGCTACCCCACAAAAAAGGCATACGCATGAAAATATTTTCACAAGAATGGAACAAAATAAAATTTGCGTCGTTTTCTAAGATGAAAACATAAAAGATAATTCTAGGAGGAACAAACAATGAAAAAACTTTTAAAAGGATTAGCATTTGCAGGGGTAGCAGGTTTGATGGCTTTAACAACTGCGTGTGGCGCAGAAGAAACCCCAGCAGGAATAGGCGCAGTGCCAGTTTTCCCAGAGCATGACGAGACTGAATATACCTACACCTACAATTATTGGGAAAACGATTTAGATTTAGGGTGGGCAAACATGCAAGAGTTTAGACAATTCAACGGAACAATAGCAGACATAACGCATTTTTATGAAAAAGTTGAAGACGGACATTTCGCCCCAACAGAAGGCAGATACACAGTGCTAGTACGCGGCGAAGAAACAGAAGAGGGCTACTCGCCCACAGTAAACTTTGAAGTAGACTTCACCACCGCGCTATTGCTAGACGGCGAACTGGAAATAGGAATGCAAGTGCAAGCCTTCTACGAAGTAGGGCCAGCAATGATTCTAATTTACCCACCACAGCACAACGCAAGAGCCTTAGTAGCCGCAGACAAAGATGTAATCGTAAACCGTTTTGACGAAATTCCATCAGCAACAGAAATCACTTTCCAAGACGGAACTCTATTTGAAGGCGACCCAAGCGAACTACAAAATCGCGCCCTAGTAGTAATAAACGAAGGCAACCAAACCCAAGTAGTAGTTTTATTTGAAATAGCAGTACACCCAATCCTAGAACTATCCCCAGAAGACCTAGCGGGCTTCGACACAGGGTTTGACGAAGGCGCGGGATTCGGCGGCGGCGCACTTCAACTATCCCCCGCAGAACTAAACGAAATGTGGGATAACATGTTTAATCCCGAAACTGTTCAAATAATCGTAAACAACCAATTCATAGAATCCCCACGCCCATTCATAGACCGCGAAGTAGGCCTTGTAATGGTTCCAGTAGCCCCAATTGCAGAAACCCTAGGCTACACAGTAATAGGCGAAGGTTTTGAAATGGTAATAGCAATGTACGGCGCACCAGCACGCGGCATAGCGTTTGTAGAAAACCTAGATGCCTACATGATAGGCAGAATGGAAACAATCTCCCTAGGCGCGCCCCCAGCTCTAGTTGATGGCGAGCTATTCGTTCCCTTCAATTTCTTCGGTCAAGTAATTGAAGCCAACGCATGGATTATAGGCGGCGAGGTAGTAGTAAGCAACGTAGATGGCGACGATATGATGTAGCGGCACAGCCGCTTTTCGCCGATAATATGTATTGGTAGGCTGCATATACGTCTCGAAGCCGTGAACTGTTTCCGAGTTAAAAAAAAGAACCTGTTCAGCATTTTACAATGTTGAACAGGTTCTTTTTAGTTTTTGTCATCTTTGATATTAGTAATATGTGCTGGATGGTTCGGGGTTGCCATTACCATTGCCGTTGAAGAAAGCCGCTACCTCGCTGAAATCTCTGTTTTGTACGGCGGCTATTAGGTCTACATGCTGATGCAGTACGAATACGCCTACGCCTACTGCCGCTACCAATAAGCACGCTACTAGACGGGGTAGTATGCGGCGTTTTCTTTTTGGCTTTTCGGTTGCTGCTGGCTTGTCCTTTTTGTTTTCTTCTTTTGTGACGGCGGTTGGTGCTTCTTCTGTCGTTTCTTCTGTTTCGCCTTCGGATTTTGCCATTACTATTGTGGGTTCTTCGGACGTTTTTTCTTTTTGGTGGTGTTCGGGTAGTGGATTCTTTGGTAGTGAAGCGATGTACTGGGCAAGTTCGGCGTAGTCTTCTTGTTCGCGGGTTGCGTCTACCCATTGGATTCCAGATAAATAGAAGCTTAAATCGTCGCTGGCGGGAATATTGTCTATTCTTACTGGAATAAGAGTTCTGCGTTCTTCAAAGCCCTTTTGAACTTCGCGGAACACCGCTTCGGACGCATTGGAATTTTCTGAATAAATTAGCAATAGCACCTTACAATCTCTAATTGCCCTTGTAATTGCAGCACCGTAGTTTACTCCCGCAGATATATTTCGCGGGGCTATCCAGCATGTTACCTCGTTTTGCTCCAAACTTGCTACTATTTTGTCGGCTGTCGCCTTGTCTTTTGTGGAATGACTAATAAAAACATCTCTCATTTTGTACCTCCCCTTTTTTTATCGCCTACGGACTGTAACTGGCTTAGTGACACCTGCCAATACATGTCATCGGCAAAACGCGGCTGTGCCGCTTTTCTTTATAATTCGACTTTTAGACATAATAACATTGTATTACATTCCGCGTCAATCAAATGGGTGCGTAGGTTATATCGAATATATCGCGACGCGCAATGTATACGTCGTTGTGGTCGTCGGAGCGAACTACTAGATAGTCACCAGGTTCGCCGTGCATATAGCCGTCTGGATTCCATGCGGTAAACACTTTTGTGTAGTTATCCAAACATTTTACAAAAACTGTCACATTACCAGATGCAACACATGGACGCGATATTGGTAGCAGTTCCCGTACTTCCCCTGTAAGTCTATTGCGGATTGTTGGCGCGTATGCAAGACGCTTGTCATCAAACGGAATTTCCGTAGAAACATATGACAGCTTATGTTTATCGGCGCGAATTGGGTAAACCTCACCCAACGGGCCTATCATCAAATAGATATTTGGCGATACTACCGTTTCAATGTCACCCTCCAACGTGCGTACCAAAATCAACGACCCCTCTGGAAAACAATCCTCCGAACGCGCATAAGCCACCGATATGTTTAATTTCTTATACGCCGCCATAGAAAATACATCAAGGTCGTGATTAGCCGCTTCCACCATGTCGTATTGTTCAAAATAT
>WQVV01000008.1 GCA_009785665.1 Defluviitaleaceae bacterium | reverse complement strand
GGGGAAAGATGTTCGCTTTTTTGTAATGCGGAAGCAGCTTCGGGATAAGTTAGCACTAATTGCAATAGCCCCTTCTTTGCGTTTATTAAACCGCTGTCCTCTCCGCGTTTGCGAGTGGTGTACATGCGTGGCGCGAGTACGTATTCACCAGTTTCGCCCGTGATTTTCGCAATCTCATTCCGAATTGCAGAGGGTGAAATATCTGACGCTTTTGCAATTTCATTTACATAAGCATCTCTTTCAATTTCGCTGGGCAGGGACGCTAGAATTTTCGCGGATTCCTGCGTGAAATTTACGCGACCTTCTGTAGTTTCTAAATTGTGTTGCTTGCGAACCAACCCCACTTGAAACGCGATATGGCTTTTTGCATAATCTAGCAGTTTCGCAAAATTCCGCGCTCCGTACTTATTTAAATACTCGTCGGGGTCTTTTGCGTCGGTGAGTTCGAGAATTTTTACTTTCAAACCTTCCTTTATAAGAACGGGAATTGCCCTTTGCGCCGCACGAAGCCCCGCGTCATCGCTATCGAGAATCAAAATTGCGGTGTGGCAACCTACATTTTTAAGCAATCGCGCATGGGTGTTTTTTAACGCCGTACCAAGAACGCCCACGGTATTCGCAAAGCCGTGTTGGTGCATGGATAGCACGTCCATGTAACCTTCGACTATTATGATTTCCCCCGAATGCGATTTTTTCGCGAGGTTAAGCCCGTAAAGGCATTCGCTTTTTAAAAACAACGCCGTTTCGGGTGAATTAATGTACTTTGCTTCTTCGCTTTCGCCCATAACGCGCCCACCAAAACCTATTACACGCCCTCGATGGTCGATGATTGGGAACATTAGACGATTACGAAATCTATCGTAGTGGCGGGAATCATTCTTTTGGCTTTTTTTTGCCAGCCCTGCGGTTTCAAAATCTTCTGGCGGGGTTTCCGCGAATTTTTTTAAAAGCCCGTCCCATGCGTCGGGGGAAAGACCCAACCCGAATCTTCGCATTAGCGTGGGGTTTACGCCTCTGTCTTCTAGGTATTTTATTGCGTTAGCAGAGTTCGCGCCGTCCCCATGTAGATAATCGTAGTAAAAACGCGCCGCAAGTTTATTTAGCTTCGCCGCCGTTTCCCGCGCCGCCGATTGAATCTTTGCTTGAGGGCTTGTACTTTTTTCGGGCAGGTTAAAATTCACTCGATTTGCTAAGAATTTAAGTGCGTCGGGAAAATCCATATTTTCGATACGTTTTATAAAACTAATCACGTTTCCGCCAGCGTTGCAACCAAAACAATAAAAAATCTGCTTGTCGCGGTTTACAGAAAATGATGGCGTACTTTCATTATGAAACGGGCAAATACCAAAGTGATTGCCCGCTCGTGGCGAGAGTTTGACATAAGCCGCCACCACGTCAACAATATCGTTTAACGCTTTTACCTCCGAAATAATATCTTGAGGATATAGCATGTCGCACCTCATTCCAATGGTGGCTACGCCCCCAAGCCCCCTCGCTACACGGGGCAAAGCCCCGTTCCGCTCCGCTCTTGCGTGCCGCATCTTATGCGGCAATGGAATACATTCCATTAATATAATTCGACAGTGAAAAGCAAAATCCTTTTGTCAAGGTGAAATTTTCTAAGAAATTGGTAGATTTTTTATTGCATTAGTGATACTATGAAACAGATTACGCATCTTAGGGTTAGATGCAGGGTTTTGATGCAGAGTTCGGTTTAGAAAGGTGTTAGGAAATGGTCAACCGTCAAAAAATTATTACAATGACAAAGCTCGCGTTATACGATAAGCACGAAGGCGCGTCCGACCGTGCGGCAAATGATTATTTCCGCCACGATTACATTTATAGAAAAAATTTGGGAACGCGTTTATCTGTAGGCATTGGGGCGGTGGTAATTCTCGCGCTGTATTGGTTGCGCATTGCGATTATTGAAGAAGTTGATATTTTTGAATTATATATTCAGCGTCACGCGATGGAGTCGATTTTGTTTATACTTGCCGTTTTGGCGGTGTATTCTTTGATTGGAACGATTCAGGGTACGCGTGAATATTATCTTGTACAAAAGCGGCTTCAACAATACCAAGGCATGTTGCGCTTCCTAGAGAACGCAGACGAACGCCGCGCAAAAGCACCAATGCCAGCAGATAGCGAGTTCGTGGAAAAAGAATTTCATGAACTGGAAAAAAGAAGACCACCCCGCCTTGCCCCAAGAGATGCAAAACTTGATGAGGCACGCGAAGCCCGCGCAAGAGAGCGCGAAAAACGCCCTAGCGCAACAGGCACACGCATTCCACTTACCATAGCAAACGAAGAAAAAGACGACCCATTAGCAAATGTTTCGTCCCGCGCATTAAAAGGAAGCGGAAGCCGTCCACGCACAGCATTACCACTTACGCAAAGGCCAGCGCAACGGGCAAGTCTTCCAACATACACAAGCCCAGAAAAACCAAAACCGCGCCAATATGTGCGTCCAACATCAAGCGCAGAAGACACACCATTAACATTACTAAGAACAGAAAACGAACGCGACCGCCGTCCCCCACAACGGAACGTGCTGGATTCTCTGTGTCCGTCTGATGACGATTGATATTGTAAAGGAGCCTGGTATGGAACAGGTATTAATAGCACGCGAAGTAGTTGTGAAATTTTTTAAGCGATTTGAAGTTTTTATATTGCCAGTACTCAAGTTTATCTTAGGCTGGGTTATTTTTAGCGGGATTAATTCTATTGGAAATATGCATGATGCCGTCTCGCCACTTACAGAATTTGCATCACCTACTTTGCTGAATCTACTGTTTGCATTACTGTTTACGGTAATGCCCATGAATATGAGTTGGATTTTTATAATTGTAGCGGTGACTGCGCAGCTTTCTGCAAATTTGGAACTTGCTATCGCGACGTTTATTTTCTTGATGTTTATATTTTTGTTTTACGCTAGAATGGCACCGAAGGAATCCATTCTGATTGTGTTTACGGTTATTGCTTCGCATTTTAATGTACCGTATCTTATTCCTATTATGGCTGGACTTTACTTTCCTATTACGGCGGTTATTCCTGTTACTGTTGGGGTGTTTGTTTACGCGCAGTTTGAGGAATTTTTCCGCCTAATGTCGCCAGCCGCCGCAACTGCCGCCACCGCCGCTGACAGAGAATTAGCCGATATTTTAACAGACCTTCCCGATGCATTCGCGGGGATTTACACTACCGTTGCGGGTAGCTTGCTGGATACGCAAACTTGGCTTGTTCCTGCGATTGTTTTTGCAATGGTTATAGTGCTTGTGCATTTTGTAAGCCGTCAAGCAATTGACTTTGCTAAGGAAATTGCAATTGGATTAGGTTGCGTCATGACAATTTTTGGATTTATAATTGGTGTGTTGTTTGCAGAAAGCACAGTGAACATAGGAACTATGATTTTGGGAACAGTAATTTGTGGTGTGATTGCGGTGATTATCCGATTCTTTGATGGAGTTTTGGATTACCAACGCACCGAGTCCGTTCAATTTGAAGATGACAACAATTATTATCATGTTCGCATAGTACCAAAGGTAGTTATGACAAAATCACAACGAAGTGTAAAGCGGATTCGCCCTGAGAATCTGGAAGGCTCTGAAATTGAAAATTTGCCCGATGAGGAATGATAAATGTTTGCCGCCATTAACAATTGGTTAATTCAAGTTTTCAATGTGTCTGCGTTTAGTTGGCCCGCACTTGGGTTTGCGCAGGTGCTTGATATTTTTATTGTTGCGGTACTGCTGTATCTTGTGTTGCGCTGGATTAGACGTACACAGGCTTGGATTCTTCTGCGTGGTGTTGCCATTGTTTTGGCAATTGCCGTAATTGCAGGAATTTTCGAGCTAATTGTGGTGCAATGGATTGTGAATAACGCTATAAGTATGGGGCTTGTGGTGGTAGTAATCCTGTTTCAGCCAGAATTACGGAAAGCCTTGGAACAAATTGGACGTGGGCAGTATTTAATTCAACTCAAGGAAGAAACAGAACGGCAAGTTCATATTTCCGCGCACACGGTTGATGAAATTATCAAGGTGACGCGGGTTTTGTCAAAGAACTTAACAGGCGCGCTAATAGTCTTTGAAAACGAAGTTGACATTAGCGAACACGAACGCAGGGGGATTCCGCTGGACGCACAGGTAAGCGTTCAGCTTTTGTTGAACATTTTTGAAAAAAACGCGCCGCTTCATGACGGCGCGATTATCATACGCAATAATCGGGTTAGTTCGGCATCTTGCATTTTGCCGCTTACTTCTGAATCTATTGATGATAACCTTGGTACGCGACACCGTGCCGCCATGGGCATTTCGGAAGTTTCTGATGCTCGTGTTGTGGTTGTTAGCGAAGAAACTGGAACAATCTCCCTAGTTGTTGACGGCAAAATCGAACGCGGCGTTTCGGACACCCAACTACGCGAATTGCTTATGTGGGGTACGCCGCCAAAATCGCGCTTCACAATTTTTAGAAGCCGGAGGAAAAAGAAATGAGGATTTTAAAAAAAATCTACTCCATGCTTTTTGAAGATTTACATTGGAAGCTTTTGTCACTAGCCGCCGCCGTTGTAATTTGGGTAGTTGGCATGAATATGAGTAATCCTTATCAAAATGAAGCCGTGGTTGCGCGTTTGCAGTTGGCAAACCTTGAGGTTATGGCTCGCGACCGCATAGTAGTGCTTAATGAAGACGAACTTAGCGATTTAAATGTTACCCTAACAGTGCGCGCTCCCCGCAGTGAAATGGATAGGTTGCGCACAACAATGCTTGCCAACCCAGAACTTTTTGCAAATATGATTGAAGTTAGTGTGGATTTTAGGGCGGTAGATTCTTCCGTAGCTCAGTTGGCTGATGGAATTTCTACTCAGCGGCTTAGGGTCAGCCCCAATCTTGAATTGGGCTTTGAGCATTTGACAATTAATCCCCCGTATATTGATGTTTATTTAGATACGATTGCGCTACAGACGTTTCCTGTGGAAATTGTGCCGCAGGGTGTTGTTTCCCCTGGGTTTGAGTTGCAACAGCTTCAGTCTTCTGTTATGAATGTCAACGCCACAGGCTCGCGCACGGATATTAGAAGAATCGGCGAAGTACGCGCAACCGTGGATATTTCGGGCGTGCATGGTGATGTTGTGCAAACAATTCCGTTGCAAATTTTTGACGTTCACGGCGAGGATATGACCGACCGCATTTCGCTGAATATATCGGAAGTTTCCATAAATATCAGCGTTTTGCAGACGCAACAGGTAGATGTTGCGGTTCGCTGGACAGGCTCGCCTGCTTCTGGTTTCGCGCTGGCGGGGATTTTGGGAAGTGTTACTTCCGTTGAAGTTGTTGGCTCGCCCTCCACACTGGAAGAGATAGACGCGATTGTTGCCGAAATTAATATAGCTGGCGCGAATGCAAATTTCACCCATGTCATAGAAATTGCAGACCTGCTTCCAGAAGGAGTCACCCTGCGACAGGGCGAAATTACAACTATGTACGCCACCGCAAGAATCGAACCGATTGAAAGCCGCGATTTTGTTGTGCCGCGTGATAATATCAGCCGCCGTGGTCTGGTGGAACTTTATCAGATTGTTAATGACAATGTTCCAATTCGCGTAAGCGTTAGCGGGCCGCGCTCCATGATTAATGCTTTAAACCCCGCAAATATTGGGCTGGAACTTGATTTGCGCACTTTGGAAATGGGCGTTCATGCCGTGCCGCTTACCGTGGTGCTTCCTACAGGGTTTAACCTTTCAGGCCCGCCGCCTACGCTTCTGGTGCAAATTCATGAATCCGTATCCGCCGAAAATGGAAATGGCGAACTTATAGTAATTCCGTTACCTTCCCCCAACGGCGAATACGAAAACGGAAACGGAAACGACTATCCCAATGAAGAATACGATAACGACCAGCCACAAGGCGCGGACGATGAAGAATACGATAACGATGATAATGAAGACCCAGAAACAGATGAGGACGATGACGAGTGATTTCACATGAAAATTTGTTAAAACTAGAAAAACCAGCGCGATACACAGGCGGCGAAGTAAACGCCGTAAAAAAGCGGCACAGCCGCTCTTCGCCGATAACATGCGTTGGTAGCGAAGCATACATCTCGAAGCCAGATACAGATTACGAGGCGGAGCGGCACAGCCGCCTTTCGCCGATAACATGCGTTGGTAGCGAAGCATACGACTCGAAGCCAGATACAGATTTCGAGGCGGAGCGGCACAGCCGCCTTTCGCCGATAACATGCGTTGGTAGCGAAGCATACATCTCAAAGCCAGATACAGATTTCGAGGCGGAGCGGCATAGCCGCCTTTCGCCGATAACATGCGTTGGTAGCGAAGCATACATCTCGAAGCCAGATACAGATTTCGACGCGGAGCAGTCAACCGCGTCCGACTTGACGCGCTTTGCGTTCTGCTTCCCTGATGTCTATGAAATTGGAATGAGCCATTTGGGCTTGCAGATTTTATATTTCTTCATGAACCGCCGTGACGATACCTTCTGCGAGAGGGCGTTCATGCCGTGGCTGGACATGGTGGATTTTCTGAAAGAATCGGGCGAGCCGCTGTTCGCGCTGGAGTCTGGCGATAGCTTGCGAGAGTTCGATTTTCTAGGGTTTACTTTGCAATACGAAATGTCGTATACGAATGTTTTAGCAATGTTGGATTTAGCTGGAATACCCCTTCGCGCTACAGATAGGGGCGACGATTTCCCAATAATTTGCGCGGGTGGCCCATGCGCAACCAATCCCGAACCAATGGCAGATTTCGTGGATTTCTTCTATATCGGAGATGGCGAGGCCAGCTTGGACGAAATTTTAGACCGCTATCACGCACATAAAAATTCTTCTCCAAACGGCGGTAGCAAAATTGATTTTCTAAAAAAAATAACCGACATAGCGGGGGTATACGTCCCCGCTTTTTATGATGTTTCCTATAATGAAGACAGCACAATTGCTGCCCGCACCACCAACCATCACGCGCCAGAAATAGTAAAACGGGCATTTCTGCCAAGTTTGGATTTCTTCCCCGAAACGTTAATCACCCCGCTAATTGAAGCGACACACGCACGCGCTGTGCTGGAACTTGCACGCGGTTGTATGCGTGGTTGTCGATTTTGCCAAGCGGGATTTTTGTATCGTCCCGTTCGTGAACGAGGGGTTGAGGAACTATTGCAACAAGCCGAAACATTGCTAAATGCCACAGGTTACGAAGAACTTTCCCTGCTGTCATTAAGCGCGTGCGATTACAAAGATTTTGATAAACTTGTAGACGGATTGTTAGAACTTTGCACAAAAAAACGAGTAAACATTTCGCTACCATCAACCCGCCTAGACGCGCTTTCTGCATTAGCAAAAATCAGCGGTGTGAGAAAATCTTCATTGACAGTCGCACCCGAAGCAGGAAGCCAACGTATGCGCGATGTTATCAACAAGAACCTAACCGAGGAAGAAATTTTGGAAGGTTGCCTAAAGGCTTACAAAGCGGGATTCGATAAAATAAAACTATACTTCATGGGCGGTTTGCCAAACGAACAACCAGAAGACGCGCAAGCCATAGCACAGTTATGCGAAAAAATAGTAGAAACTTACTATCAATTATCATACGAAGAACGAAAACGCCCAGTAAGCGTGGGTGTGAGTACGTCTTGCTTTGTGCCAAAACCTTTTACCCCATTCCAATGGGCGGCGCAAGCTACCCCCGAAGACTTCGCACAAACCCAAAAAGAAGTTAAGTCCAGCATTCGCAAAAAGCAAATTTCCTACCGCTATCACGATTCAAAGACCGCTCAAATTGAGGGCGTTCTAGCCCGTGGCGACCGCCGTTTGGGAAACGCAATAGAATCCGCATACAAAAACGGCGCAATCTTTGATGGCTGGACAGAGCATTTTAAATATGATGTATGGCTGGAAGCCTTCGCGCAAGCCCAAGTAGACCCCGCTTTTTACGCTAACCGCCAACGCAACACGGACGAAATCCTACCATGGGATTTTATAAACATTGGCGTGAATAAATCCTTCCTAGCCCGTGAGTGGCAAAAATCCCATGAAGGTATAATCACTCCAGATTGCAGGAATAATTGTGCTGGTTGCGGCGCGGATTGTAATTGCAAGGAGGGAATTTAGATGCCTATTAAACGTGTAGAAGTTAATAAATTTCGTGTATTTGCAGATGGTTTATCCGTGGATTTTTGTTCGGGTGTTAATGTACTAATGGGTGACAATGGCACAGGAAAAACTACACTGATGAAAGCAATGTATTACTCGCCCAAGTATGAGAATTTACAGAATGAAACTTTGAACGTCTTAATTAATCTTCTTGTTGTTCTGCACGGCAAATTTCAAGTAGAGAATATGATTTATATTCCCGAAAAGGATATTCTTGAACATGCTAAGGGGTTACTTCCCTTTATCGAACAGAAGCAAACAGGATTCGAGCAGATATACAAAGATGTTTTAATCGCCGCGCAAGATGTACCCACGCAAGAGCAAACCAAAACGCAAAAATCTATCGGCAAGCGGATTTTTGATTTAATTGGTGGCGTTGTAGAGTGGAATCAAGGTGAGGGTTCATTCTATACAATCAAAACTGACGGAAGCCGCATTCCATTTGCGAATGAAGCATCTGCATACAAAAAGCTAGGATTTCTTGGTTTGATGGTGTCCAGTGGTCAACTTTCACCCAATTCAATCCTTTTTTGGGACGAACCAGAAAACAGCCTAAACCGCGAACTCGTGCCAGAACTTGTAGATATTTTGCTAGAATTAGCAGAAAGCGGCGTACAAATTTTTATAGCCTCGCATGATTACGACATCGTGCGCTATTTCGATGTGCGAAAAAACAAAAACATACCAGTGATGTTTTGCAATCTAATCAAAACTGATGACGGTGGAATCACCTGTAAAACATCATCGGAGTATCACACGTTACCCAACAATCACTTGGAACGAGCAGGCGAAAATTTATTCAAAGCAATCACGGCTGATGCACTGGAGATAGACAAATGAGTTACTTGTTAGTAGAAGGCAATCTGCAATTCGACTTTTCAGCCTGCAAACCCATCACCCCAGTACAGCATTTTGACAGCAAGCAAAATAATCCCTACGGAATGAAAACTGTTGACTTCTTCACAGAAACAGAAGATTGCCTATACTTCGTGGAAGTAAAAGATTATCAACACCCAGAAGCTAAACAACTACGGCGGCAAGAAGATTATGAAATGCTAACAAACGCAATCATGCAAAAAACTTCCGTATTCACACTAGAAATGGGACAGAAAATCAAAGACAGCCTACTCCGAAAATACGCGCTAGGTGAAGAAATCACAAAGCAGGTAATTTACTTACTGTTCGTAAACTTAGATGGATATGGAAGTCGCGAACGACTCCGCCTAAAAGAAAAAATCGGCGGCTACATTCCCATGGGGCTAAATGATGATAAATTTGCCGCATTCACCAGTATCACCTTCGACTTGGTAAATGTGGAGCAACTCGAAAAATACGGTATAGCGTGTAAACCCAAGGTGTAAATTAGGAGATGGATTCCAAATGAACGACCAATATTTCAATCAAACAGTAGAGATATTCGCGCAATTCGAGTTACTCAAATGATATACCTAGACAACATAACCTTCCCAAGCGATGACAGGGAATCTGATTTTATATGGGGGATTGCGCAACAGTGTTATACATCATTCTACCCATTTCGCACGTTGGCGATTAACGGAATCACGCGGCTAGACTTCGAGCCAGTGACGATTTTATACGGCGGCAATGGTTCTGGGAAGTCCACAGCATTAAACGTAATTGCGGAGAAAATCAAAGCAAAACGCGATTCTCTTTACAACAAAACCAATTTCTACTCAAAATACGTAGAACTATGCGAAGTAGAAACCGCCGCCGACACGCCCGAAGAAATCCGAATAATCACCAGTGACGATGTATTCGACTACATGCTAAACATACAAAGCCTAAACGAAGGCATAGACAGCAAACGCAAAGAACTTTTCGCAGACTACCTAGACACAAAGTTCACAAAATTCCAAATGCAATCAATGGCAGACTACGAGCAACTGAAAAAAGTAGTAAAAACCCGAAGCAAAACGCAATCGCGCTACGTTCGCGAGGAACTTATGAACAATGTTCGCGAGCATTCCAATGGCGAAAGCGCGTACAAATATTTCACGGAGAAAATAGGCGAAAACGGTCTATATATCTTGGACGAACCAGAAAACAGCCTATCCCCCAAACGTCAACTAGAACTTGCGTCCTTCATAGAGGAATCTGCAAGATTTTTCGGGTGTCAAATAATAATGTCAACGCATTCGCCGTTTTTGCTTGCATTAAAGCACGCGAGAATTTATAATTTGGATGAAAATCCCATTTCAATCAAACGGTGGACGGAATTGGAAAATATACGCCTATTCCATCAATTCTTTGAATTGCATCGAGAGGAACTAAAACATGAATAAACACCTGCAAATTCATGAACTAAAAAACCGCATGGACGTACTTTCCACGCTTGAACTAATTTTAGACGACTGCGAATGGGCGTTGCCATTCCATTACAAAATTCACGACCCCTCCGAAAGCGAAGAAACGGGAATTTACTACAAAACAGACGACGGTTGCGGAGAATATGCATTCGTGATATTTTCAAAAGCGGGTTGCATAATCAAAGGGTTTAACTGCGAACATAATACAGACACGAAAGTGTATGAAAATGTTCCGCAAAGCTTGCTAAAATTCCTAAACGACCCAATGATAGAAAAAAACGATGTCACCTTTTGCATTTGGCGCGAAGCAACTGACACCGCTTGGAAAATAGAAAAATCCAAGCAAAGTGATACGCCCGACATAATCACAACATGGCACGCAACAGCCGCCGACTACATCAACTGGGCAGACGATTACCACCGCGACGATGCAGATACCTTTGACAAAAACGCAGTAAAAGCCATAAAACGCATTTACGCAGGCGAAATAAACGAGGAAATAATTGCGGCAATAAACCCCACAAAAAACGCAAAGCAGGTTTTGAACGAAATCCACAAAACATTAAGGAGCAAATAAAATGAAAATTGAAGTTATACCAGCCGAAAAATCGCAGAAATCCGTACTCATGCAGTTGATGGAATTGTATAATCACGATTTATCGGAGTACACAAAAGAAGACGTGAACGAACATGGGCTTTTCGGATATTCATACATTGACCTGTATTGGATAGAGGAACGGCGGTATCCATTCTTTATCAAAGTTGATGGCTGTTTTGCTGGATTTGTTTTGGTTGGGACAGGTCGCCACTACAGCACCAACGAAAACGCCCATTGTATCGCAGAATTTTTTATTATGCTAAAATACCGCCGCATGAATGTTGGTGAGTTTGCGGCAAGATATGTATTCGACTTGTTTGCTGGCGAGTGGGAAGTTAGAGTTTTAAGCGCGAATAAACCTGCGCTTCCATTCTGGCGCAAAGTTATAACAAAATACACAAATGGCAACCATATATTTCACCCAGAGCCAACTCCCGATTGGGACGGCGTTGGATATGTTTTTATTGCCTAGGAAATTGTTCATGGCTTCGAGACGTATGTGTAGCTTGCCGATACATGTCATCGGCGAAACGCGGCTGTGCCGCTAACAAAAAGGAGAATCAAAATGTTTCGTTTAATCAAAAAAAGTTTGGCCGTTACTGGATTTATTTTAACAGGCGCGGCACTTGCAAGTTGTTCAAATCAACCAATAGAAACTTTCGGAAATGTGGAAAACGCTCATATCGAGGAAGCCCAATATCATGCACTACTAACCCCAGACGGAGAAGAACTAGGGGCTATCCTTCCAGAACCATCACCATACACCTATGGCAACACCAGCGGAAATTTAACCAACAGCGGTTTTGTTGCGGAATATGGCGATTATATCTTCTACATTATGCCCGTTCGTCATGAATACATGATGTGGCAAGGTGATTTAATTCGCGAAAACGTAAACACGGGCGAAACGCGAATCCTAGCAAGTGGCGAGCGTCAAAGTTTTATCAATGTATACAATGGCTGGGTGTATTTTGTGCAACCAGAAGTGGGACAACCAATCCTATACCGCGTGCGTTTAGACGGCACAGAACTAACACGCCTCATAGATAAATGCATCACAGACCGCAACCAAATAAGCGGAATGACCGTATCAGAAGGCTGGATATACATTGCATACACCACAGGAATTTACCGCCTACCAGCAGAAGGCGGCGAAGTGGAACAAATTCACGGCTTCGCCGACATACCAAACCCTCGCAGAATGCAACCAATCCTAACCGTATACAACGGCTGGATTTATTACAGAAGCGCGGAAACCGAATGGCGAGTTTACAAAATGCGCCTAGACGGCACAGAAATCACCCCAATCACCGAGGACGTAAATTTTGCATTTCAAATCGCAAACGGCAGGATATTTTACATTCAATCGGGTGAGTGGCAAATAAAATCCATAAACCTAGACGGCACAAACCGCCAGCGCGTAGGCGAAGTAGGAGTATTCGCAATCAACGTAACAGACGAATGGATTTATTTCATAACAAAAGACGGCGTACACAAAATGCGCCTAGACGCAACCGAATCGCAAATAATCCAAGCGCGTGATATGGCAATAATCCCAAGCGGAATAGGCATAGCAGGCGATTGGTTATACTTCCTAGACGGCGGGCAACCAGGTGGTGACTCGCCACTACGAACGTACAGAATAAGTAAAGACGGAAGCATTTTGCAAGAAGCGGCATAGCCGCATTTCGCCGATTACCTGCATTGGCAAGTTACGGCATACGTCACGAAGCCGTGAACAGTTTCCTAGGCTTATGAAAAACCAGCCATTTTCTCCAGTTAAAACAAGTTTAACTGCAACGGTGGCTGGTTTTTCAGTTCCCATTAACAATGAGAACACGCCATAAATGTAATAAGACAACTTTTATCATGAATAGTCTGCAATAAAGAGGTGATACCTTGTGACTAGCAAAACATTAGCAAAAGGAAATGTATTGGAAGACTACATGTTTAAAGGTGCGAGAATTAAGGTCTATGATGGTGCAATCGTATCAAATAACCGCGACGATTCCAAAGTGCAGGAGATAATAAATCGTATTGCGCGAATCGCCACGGAATCAGCGCGTACTTTTTCCGTTAAACCAGCTACGCATACCATATGAACAGTTACGCAATATACCTAAGAAAAAGCCGTGCCGATGTAGACATAGAGAATCGTGGCGAAGGTGAAACTTTAGACCGTCATAAACGTACTTTGCTCGAATTTGCGAAGAATATGAACTTACATATCAGCAAAATTTACAAAGAGGTCGTATCTGGTGAAACAATAGTTGCTCGCCCCGAAATGCAACAGCTTCTGCAAGATGTTGAACAGGGTCACTGGGACGGCGTTATTGTGATGGAAATTGAGCGTTTAGCGCGTGGCGACACACTTGACCAAGGCATTGTGGCGCAGACGTTCAAATATTCCGACACAAAAATTATTACGCCAGCGAAAACATATCAGCCCAACAATGAATTTGATGAGGAATACTTTGAATTTGGTTTGTTCATGTCCAGACGCGAATACAAAACCATAAATCGTCGCCAACAGGCGGGACGGGTCGCGTCTGTCAAGGAAGGCAAATATGTTGGCAATACACCTCCATATGGTTATGAACGTGTAAAGTTGGAAAGCACCAAGGGTTACACTTTGAAAGAAATCCCTAAAGAGGCCGATACCATTCGGCTAATTTACGAGCTGTATACGCAAGGCGAGCAACAGCCCGACGGTAGTTTCAAGCGGTTAGGCTTATCACGAATTTGCAAAAAGCTTAACGCACTAAACATCAAACCTAAAAAAGCTAAGCAATGGAGAGCCGATTCAATTCATGACATTCTAAAAAATCCTGTATATAACGGAAAAATACGTTGGAAGTGGCGACCAGTAAAAAAAATACTAAAAGACGGCAAGCCCATAGAATCGCGCACGCGTAAATCATTAAACGATTGCATCATTGCAGATGGTTTACATACGCCCATTGTCACAAATGAAATTTGGCAACTCGCCCAAGTCTATATGAAAGAGAATCAAGCACACCCCGCTCCGTCTCAATACGAAGTGAAAAATCCTCTTTCGGGCATTATCGTTTGTGGTGTGTGTGGGCGCAATATGCAAAGAAAATTGCACACAAAAGCTGGACGAGTCCCTACACTAATATGCCGATATGCTTGCGGAAACGTAGGTTCTGTATTTTCATACGTAGAGGAGTGCATTATACATGCATTGGAGAAATGGCTTGCCGATTACCAAATTTCCTATGGCGCAGACATCAATAGCAACAATTACAACAGAGATGCCGTCAAAAAAGCAATTAAGAATTTAGACGAACAAATAAAAATTGCTACTACACAAAAATCTAAACTACACGACTTGTTGGAACAAGGCATTTATTCCGCTGATGAATTTATGCAACGCTCCCGTGTGCTTTCCGAGCGTCTGACCAAGGCAGAGCATGACAAATCTATCCTAGAAAATGAAATCGCACTTGCCGAAACGAGAGAGCAAGCGCGAAAGCATATCTTGCCACGCGTGGAAGAAATACTTACTATTTACCACTCAACCGCCACCATTCAAATAAAAAACAACTTGCTTAAAGAAGTATTAGAACGCGTTGTATATACCAAAACTGTTAGCAGTAAATTGAGCGGCGACCCATATAATTTTGAACTTGAATTGTTTCCTAAATTGCCGAGATTGGTATAAGGTATTGGTTCAGAGAAATCCGCGCCTTGCGGCGACACCGCACCTATTATAGTGATTGAACCATTTGTGCCATTCAAGTTTTCCACAGAGCCAGCGCGTCCGTAGAATGCGGCTAATCGCGTCGCTAGGTATGCAGGATAACCTTCTTCGGCTGGAATTTCTGCTAGACGACCAGATAATTCTCTTAATGCTTCCGCCCACCTTGACGTGGAATCTGCCATAATTGCAACGTCGTAACCCATGTCGCGATAGCATTCTGCCAAGGTGATTCCCGTGTAGATGCTTGCTTCTCGCGCCGCTACTGGCATATCCGATGTATTTGCTATTAGCACCATTCTGGATAGTAGTGGCGCGTTGTTTTTGGGGTCTTTTAGCTTTGCGAAATCCTCTAGCACTTCTGTCATTTCGTTGCCGCGTTCGCCGCAGCCTATGTAGATTATTATTTCTGCGTCGCACCATTTTGCAATTTGATGTTGCGTCATGGTTTTGCCTGTGCCGAATCCCCCAGGGATTGCGCATGTTCCGCCTTTTGTTATTGGAAAAAGGCTGTCGATTACCCGTTGCCCTGTGATTAGTGGGGTGTCGCATGGTAATTTCCGTTTAATTGGTCGCGGAATGCGAAGCGGCCATGTTTGCGATAGCGTCAAAATTTTCTCGTTGTTGTCGGGTGTTTTTATTGTCAAGATTTCATCAGTAGCGGAATACTCGCCATCAAACGCGGCGCGGGTGACAATCCCAGAAATCTTTGGCGGAAGCATTGCTTTGTATGTAATAAAATCTGTTTCTGCTACTGTTGCGAAAATATCTCCTTCGTTTAAGGTATCGCCGACTTTCGCCAAAATGCTAGTCGGGAATTTCCCGTCTGGTGGTTTTAGCGAAAGCCCATCTCCAAGTGGACGCATGATTCCATCAAAAATACCGCCGATAATTGCTGGGCGAAGTGTTACGGACATGGGCTGTCCTGTTTTTTCAACAGGGGTGTTTGGCTTTAGCCCCGATGTGCTTTCATAGACTTGCACTGTTGCTTCGTTTGGTTTTAGCGCGATTACTTCCCCAATTAACCCATTAACCAGAACCATTTCTGCCATTGCGAAGCCCTCGCCATGTACTGTTAGAATGGGGCCGTCTATTCCGTGTACATAACTCATACTGCACCTGCTTTTTCAAGTCGCGCTTTAAATGTGAAATCTGCTGAAATTTTTCCGTTCTCGCTTTGCATTACAAAACCTCCTATAAAATCGCCGATACATTCTACTATGGTTAGACCTGTGGCTTGCCTGATGTTTTCTACAAAACGCATATCATCAAAATGAAGTTTAACCACCGTTAAATTACTTCTGACTTTCTCCAATCGAATCCGTTCAATCAAGTACACTTCGTATTCATCTGAACGCGTGAACGCCCGTAAATCTTGTGTAACATCATCTAGTAGCCCCCGCCGTAAAGAATCGCGCAACTCAATATATTCCCCTTTTGCCGTCGCTGTTGCATCAGCTACTTTTTTATTGGCGACGCGAACTAACTCCCGTCGCGCCGCCTCCACCCGCGAATTTACTTCATCTTCTGCCGCTTCAATTTCCTTTGCTACGCTTTTGTTCAAGTCATTCGCGGTGGTATGCCTTGCACGCAGTTTTCTTGCCGCGACTTCCCTTGTTATTGCTTCCGCGAAATACTCAACTTTCTTCTCTGCCAGCGTCATCACACACGCCCCAAAATCATAAATGAAATCAGCAGACCATAAATTGCAATCCCTTCTGCCATAGCAACAAAAATCATAGCCTTACCAAAATTATTCTCGTTCTCGCTAATAGCCCCAATAGCTGCCGCCGCCGCCGAACTTACAGCAATACCAGTACCAATAGCCCCAAGCCCTGTTACCAGCCCAGCCGCAATAAACGCCGCCGCCAACGCAGTATCAGAAGCATTCGTTTCGACATCAACGCCATAGACACGCCCAGAAAAAATTAAAACAGTTGAAACAAAGAATACGATTGCGAAGAGTGATAGATTTAGAATTAGTGCGAATTTACCAGAGACCTTGGGGGCGTTGCCCCCAATGCCCCCACAAGCTTTAAAAAAGCTTGACCAAATTTTTGACGTTGCTTCTGATTTTGAGAGGGTTGGTTTGAACTTTGATGCTAGGTTAAGATAAAATAAGGTTATGGGTATTAGGATTGAGCCTGCGAATAACGCTAGAATTAAAAACATGGTTAGCCCTCGTTTCTATTAAAATTTGATGATTTAAATGGTTCGCCTGTGCCTTTGTAGAAGCGGCTGAACAGTTCGTAGAAGTCTAGCCGTAGTACTTGAATGCCTACCAGCAAACCTTCAATTGCAAGAACCAGCAGGTTGCCTAGAATTAGAATTATCCAATTTTGCGAACCTGCCGCGCCTTGACTAAGTTGCAAAACAACATGCATCATGCCAACGTGGCTTACTGCGAATGCACCTACTCTTACAAAGGAAATTGTATTGGTAAGGTACGTCAGCAGTGTTTCAAAGATTTCGATTGCTGTTTGCCCTATAAAGGCGAGTACTCCGCCTTTTGGCAAGAAGCCGTTGCCATCGAAGTAGTTCTCAATGGGGTGTTTGAAACAAATTAACACTAGCGGCAAAGCTGCAATTACTACCACTAGCGAGGTTACAGGTCTACCTTGGAAAATCACTCGCACCATAAGCCACAGCATAGACGAGTAAAACAACAGTCCCGAAATCCCGTTCGCGCTAAAAAGAAGTTCCGCAATTTTCCCACGCCTAAAGGAATTGTACATATTCAGCAACATAGAAAACGCAATCAACACCGCGCCTAGTGCCGCCGAAAGCAACAACGTCTGCGAGATATTTGTGGTGGGGCGTAGCCAAATTGGTTCAAATTCAAAGCCAAACACGCTTCCATACAAAATTCCAAACACGGCGGCAGAAATTCCAATCACTTGCATTATTCCGCCTAGATTTTTGTGCCATTTTTTTTGCACGACTATGCCAAAAATCGCAAGCACCGCACCGTGACCAATATCCCCGAACATCAGCCCGAAAAGCAAAGTATATGTGATTGCTAAAACGGGAGTGGGGTCAATTTCGCCGTATTCGGGCAAGCCGTACAGTTTTGTGAAAAATTCAAACTGCCTAATCACGGGTAAATTTCGCAAAAGTGTTGGCGGGCGTGTTTCGCCTTCGTGGGTATTTCTTGTGAACAGTACTAGCGTGTCTATTTCGATTTCACGTTCTAATGCGTCGGCATCAGTGTCGCTTATCCAGCCCGAGAATGTGAAGACCTGTCTTCCTCGACTGATTGCGGCGAACTTTTTCACATCGAATGCGGCGTATAGCTGTTTCACTTTAGCGCAGGCTACGGCTAGGCGTTCCGCGCTACACACGCTGGAAAACGAACCATGCGTAAGTTCGGCAATAGCGCGTTCCATTTCAAAAACTTCGACGCGCAGACGCTGAATAACCGCCGCAGGGGTAGTGGAATCGCCAAAGACAGGCGGGCGACTTTCCAAAGTTTGCTCTGCGAATACTAGCGGGTTATCCCCTTGCTTCCCGAAATGCAAGCCCATATCTTCCCATTCCAACGAGGAAAAAATCGCGTCAACTTCTTCCTCGTGCATTACGGGGGTGAAAAACACGCCGTAAACAAAATCTTTCTCGCGTTTTGCGACGGTGAACATAACCCGCATATCGCTTTGCAAAAACTTCTCAAACCTACGAAAATTATCAACAGAAAAACGCCCGAAACGAAAATGAATAAACTCCAACCCACCTAGAGCGTGAAGGTCTATATCCAGTGCTGTGTAGTTTTCCAGAATTTCAATTTGCTGTTGGGTGTCTACCAGCCTTGCTTCTAAACCGCGTAAACGCTCGTCACGATGGTCGTATGCTACTGTTGCGGCTTCGACTAGATTAACAGCGTCGGCCTCGGCGATAGGAACATACAGCGGCGGCGGAAGCCCCACAATCTCCGAAAACTTTTCTGCTTTACGCAAGGTTTGCGCGAAAGGATTTAGCGTGGTAAAAGGCTCCATCAAACTGTGTTTAGCTTGCTCCAACTGAATATCGTAGCGGCTTAGATAACGATTAACAACATGGTTCATTTCGGAAGTATGTCCCGTTATACTTATGTATTTCATTGTCGCAACCATTTATAACGCCACCTTTTAAACTGCTAATGCAGTAACGATAGTATTTCGTCGGGAGCAAACCCCTGATGTAAAGCTCCTGCAATTGCTTGTATATTTTTAATTTCCAAATACCGTGCGTACAAGTACCCGCAAACTACGGCGAGATTCTCGAAACGGCGTTCCTTTTCAAATTGTGTGCGTACTGCTTTTGTTATGGCTTGTTCTCCGCGTTCAAAGTCGGATAATTTTGCGAAAACGTCACCATACGAGCCACCTGCTACGATATTTATAAAAATGTCAAAATCTTTTGCGTATGCCATTGCGGCAACTTCGTTTACGCTTAGGCGGTAGTCGTATGGAATCAGAAAGGAAAAAATCGCGTCGCCATCAATTTTATGAAATCGCTTTAGGCGGTAAATTCCCAAGATATTGCGTAAATCCGTTTCCACGCCAAACACCCGCAATAACGAAACTCTGCTGGACTTGTCCAACGAAGCAAACCCATGCATCACGGAACGGCTCGCCTGCCCCCTATGAGGGGCGGCGAACTCCAACCGTGCCACAAAATCACGAACATTTTTGTCGTAAAGATATGGCGCAATGCGCGTAAAGTCATCTTTAAGGCTTAGGCGCGTTGTGCCGCCACCACCTTGCCTTGCCATCACTAGCTGCGAATAATCATTCGCCGTTAGTAATTTAGCGCGTAACGCCTTTATTTTTGTGTTTACAGCTGTGTAATTCATACGGAATCCCCATACAATACATCATGAAATATTTTGCCACGAAGAATTTTTCGCCCGTTCATAAACTCGCTTTCAAATTCTTCGCCTTTGATGCGGTACTCATCTTGAACATATGCTATTCTTGCGGCTGTGTGCCTTTCTGTTTCTAAGACTAGCCGCCTTATTGCTTCCGCGCCTTCGTTTTCTATGTTTGCTACTCTTCTTTCAAGTTCTTCTTGCGCCTTAAATGCCAAATGCGCGTTTTCTTTTGTTATGTCGTTCATGGCCTCTTGTGCTTCGCTTTCTATGGCAAGCAATTGTTCTGTGATAGTGTCCATTTGAAATGGTGTCCCCAATCCCCTTGCTTTGGTAATATATGGCTATTATACACAAGGTTTCCATTTTTTGCTAGTCCCCATTACTAAATTTTATTTTTTTCACCAACGAGTAAATCATCGTGTCCAATTTTTCCCTAAATTCCCCCATGCGAAAGGTTACATACCCCTCAATGTTTATCTCCTTACTTGCTGCGAAAAAACTTTTTAAACGGTGCAATTCTCGCCCCTGTAGCGGAGATTCGCGAAGCTCGCGTGCCATTTTACGAAGCTTTGCAGAATATCTGTATACTGGATTTTCCTTTTCGGCTATATTCATTAGAGCCAACAAAAATTCTTCGCTAAAGGCATCTTTGTCTGCTATGGAAATTCTTAGGGCGTATCTCTCACATTTTTTGCTGCTGTCATTTATGTAAATTATTTCTGACGCGGCCGCTTTTGCCGCGAAATCGCGGAGTTCATTTTCGTATTTCGTAGTAAAGATTACGATTTTCTTCATTGATAAACTTCCCCTCAGAAAATGAGTGTATTTCACTATATGCCCGAATGCGTCCGAAATTATCATGTCTAAATTTATCGTGCGAATACAAATACCAAAAAATTTTTGTAATGTACTTGTAATATTTCATCTGCTACTATGGTTATATGTGTAAAGGAGGTGAGCATATGCGCCTAATATGTGGGTGCATTTTGGCGATTGTTATTGCGTTCGCCGTGCCGCAAGTCGTTGAAGGACGACAACTTAGTCAAACATACACACTTACAATTGAAGTGGAATGTATTGATGATGCTCGGAATTTTATTAATGGTTTAAACGGGTACAATGTGGATTCCAATGTGATTATGGGTGGGCAAAGACATGCTAACATTGTACGACGAGTGGATTCACGAATGTTTCGTGCTGTGCAAGAGGAATTGCGCGAAATGGGCGAGGTGTTGAATGAATCTGAGAATGCTCGATATGTTGGGGCGAACATCTTAAATTTGGACACGCGGATTCTTGTTTTAACGCAGGAAATGGAACGGCTTTCCGTAATGATGGCGGCAAGTGAGTCGCTGGAAGTTCTGATTGCCGTAAACGACCACATGAGTAGTGTAACGCGACAACGTGACGATTTAATAGGGCAGCGTAATGGTTTGCGTTCGCAGGCGGAGAGTTCTGTAATTCATATTAATCTTGTGGAGAATCGCGAAGATATTCTTCCCATTCCGCCGCCTAGTTTTGGCAATCGTGTTTCTAATAGCTTTTCATTTTCTGTGAATATTACGCGTAGCTTTTTTGAAGAAGTGCTTGTTTTAGCGGCTAGGGTAAGCGTTCCACTTGCAATTTGGTTTGTTGTTGGCGGGATTGTGTTTCTGGTGTTTGGTCGCAGAGCAAAAAAAAGGAGGGCTTCCAATGAAGTTACGTAATTTTGGAATTTTGATGATTTTGGCATGTTTGATGCTGGTTATTGCCGCTTGTAGTTCGGCAGATGATTTTTATATGTATGAAACTGATTATTTTGAACGCATCTTAGGCAGTTTTAATCCAGCGCGTGCGGTGGACATGGCAATGGAACCAGCATTCGTGCCAACCCCGCCGCCAGTACGTGTGCGAAACGATTTTGCAGGCGCAGCAGCAGACACCCAAGTAGAATGGGAAGATGTAGCAGGGCAAAACGAACGCCATATTATCCAAACGGCAACCATTGATATGGCAACCGAAGAATTTGACGATGTAGTACCAAAGTTGCGACAACTTGCAGAGCTTGCAGGCGGATATGTAGAATCAGAATCGCTAACAACAGGACGGCAACGGGTTTTTAGAATAGTCATGCGCGTACCAGCAGGGCAATTTGAAGAAGTTCTATCGGTTACAGAAAACCTAGCCGAAGTAAGAACATCAAACCAACGCGCAGAAGACGTAACCGCTCGCTTCTACGATTTAGCAGGAAACTACCAAACCCGCCGCATAGAAGAAGAACGCATTCTCGCGCTAATATCCGAAGCAGAATATATACGCGATATTCTCGCGCTGGAAACACGTCTAAGTGAGACTCGTCTGGCTATAGAAACATACCTTTCGCAGTTGAACAATATGGCTGGGCAAATAGCTTTCTCTACAATATCTGTAACGCTCTTCGATGTGGCAGAGGAAGAAATAATTATAATCGCTCCAACCTTGGGCGAACGCGTTGGCGGAGCATTTGGCGAGTCTGTTGATTCTACTGTCACTGCTGTGCAAAATTTTATTGTTCTGCTTGCGGGAGTATCTGTGCCGTTGATACTGTACGTGGTGTTGAATATTTTCGTGTACATTGTCGTGCGGTTAATTCTAAAAAAAGTTGACCACAAGCCTGTACCTTCCCCTTCCAAATGATTGCAATTTCCCCTCATCTTGATTATACTTTTGTTAATGACAAAGAAGTGAAAAAATCTTAGATGAGGGTGAAATTTATGCTGACAGTTGGAATTGACATTGGAACGTCTGCGGTAAAATTGGTAGCAGTTGATGAGAAGGGAAAAGTACTTCGCACGGTATCAAGAGAGTACCCGTTGTATATGTACGACGACGGGCGAAGCGAACAAGCCCCCGAGGATTGGTGGAATCAAACCGCAGACGGTCTACGCGAGTTATGCAACGGACTTGGCGAGATAGCCGCAGTAAGTTTCAGCGGGCAAATGCACGGGCTAGTTATGCTAGACGAAAATGACAATGTGCTTCGCAGGGCAATTTTATGGAATGACCAGCGCACACAAGCACAATGCGATTATCTAAACAACACAATCGGGCGCGAGGTGCTTTTGGCAAACGCCGCGAATATCGCACTAACAGGCTTCACCGCGCCAAAAATTCTATGGGTGAAAGAGCATGAGCCAGAGATTTTCGCAAAAGCGAAAAAAATCATGCTTCCGAAAGACTATATTGCCTACAAGCTTTCGGGTGTGTTTGCAACGGATTATTCTGATGCATCTGGAATGCTTCTGCTTGACGTGAAAAATCAAGACTGGTCAAACAAAATGCTGGAAATAGTAGGCGTTACCCGCGAGCAATTGCCAAAACTTTTCCAATCATACGAAGCCGTGGGCAATGTAACCGCTGACGCTGCGAAGGAAACAGGGCTTTCCGCAAACGCAAAAGTAGTAATCGGCGGCGGCGACCAAGCCGTTGGCGCAGTGGGTTCGGGAATTGTTTCCGAAGGCATGTGTTCCGTTTCGCTTGGAACTTCGGGCGTATTGTTCGTAGCCGCCGACAACTTTGCCGTTGATACCTCACCCGCCGCAATTCATGCGTTCTGCCACTCGACAGGGCGTTACCATTTCATGGGCGTAACTTTGGCGGCCGCTGGTTCAAATAAGTGGTGGATTGAGGAAATTCTAAACACCACCGACCACCCCGCAGAACAAAAAAACATAGACAAAATTGGAACGAATCCAGTTTATTTCCTACCCTATCTTTCGGGCGAACGCACCCCTCATAACGATTCTATGGCACGCGGCGCATTCGTGGGCATGAACATGACAACCACTCGCGCCGATATGACTCAAGCTGTACTAGAGGGCGTGTCATTCTCACTACGCGACATTCTAACCCGCGTAAGAGACTTAGGCGCGAACGTAACCACCGCCCGCATAATAGGCGGCGGCGCAAAGTCCCCACTATGGTGCCAAATGATAGCCGACATTCTTCGCTTAAAAGTAGAAAAAATGCAATCTGAAGAAGGCCCAGCATTCGGCGCGGCAATACTAGCAATGGTAGGAGCAGGCGCGTACAAAAACGTAGAAGAGGCTTGCGCCGCCCTAATTACAATAACCGAAACCTACACCCCCAACGAAGCAACTTCCACCAACTACGACAAACGCTACCCAATCTATGTAAATCTATACTCCGCGCTAAAGGATAGTTTCCACGCGATAGCGAAGCAGTAAATAAAAATCAAATCACGACAAAAAGAAACGGGCATTTGTACGATAAGGTGAATACAAAAGCACGTTAGAAATGTCGCGTGTAAAAGGGTGCAAAGTTGCACCCTTTTTGCGTCCTCTTTTTTGCTGTGTGTACAAGGGAAATTTTACATTGACGCAGTATATACATGTTGGATATACTTGCAATAAAAAGGAGCTGATGCAACAAATGCAAGAAGTAGCGGTTGTATCGCAATGGGGTAACAGCAAAGGTATTCGTATGCCTGCTGGGATTTTAAGAAAAGCCCAGATTGACTTGAACGACAAGCTGTTTTTTGAGGTAGATGAAAACAGACGGATTATTTTGTCGAGAGTGCCAACCCCAAAGCAAGGAACATTGGAGTATCTTTTCAAAGATTATAACGGCGAAACATTTCAAGCGGAAATAAACGATTTGGGTGAAACGGTGGGAAATGAAAAATGGTAAAAGGTGTCCCAGTACAGGGCGATATTATCAAAATCAATTTAAATCCAAAGCAAGGACATGAACAGCAAGGCTACCGTCCTTATGTCTGTTTAAGCAACAAGATTATAAGCGACATAGCCAATATTGCTGTATTTGCCCCAATAAGCAACACAATGCGTAATTATCCTCTGTATATCATGCTACACGGCACAAAAACAACAGGGTCTGTATTGCTAGACCAACTTGTAACGATAGATTATAACGCCAGAAATTTTGAATTTATAGAGAGCGTGCCTACTAGCGTGATAAATGAGCTTCTTGCAAAGGTTATTTTGGTGTTCCAGCCAAATAAAAAACAAGCTGAACAAAAAAGGTCAACGTGAAAAAGGGGCTGTTGCCAACCTGCATTCAAGCAGTTGGCAACAGCCCCTTTTCATATTAATCTTGACGCGCAAATATTTACTTGCCTGCCATTTGACGTTCTTGTGCTTCAATCATTTTTTTAACCATATATCCGCCTACATATCCTGCTTGGGCAGATGTTAGGTCGCCGTTGTAACCTTGTTTTAGAGGTACACCAATTTCGCTTGCAACTTCGTATTTGAATTTGTTAAGGGCTTCGCGAGCCTGTGGTACAGAAGTAGAATTGTTAGTATTCATTTTTAAAATCTCCTTTTGATTTAACATTTTTGGTTTTCACCATTACCAGCATATTATTAGCTGGGGGAAAATTTTTATGCTAATATGCTCAAAAAAAGCTGGGTAAGTTTTTGGAAATTTAGTTGATAAAACAAAAACTTTTTGGTAGGCTATACGTATATTAGATTGAAAGGTTTTTTCTTTAAGAAGCGACTGTGTCGCAAGGGAGGTGTCATAATGTATTTTGTTATTTTTGGTGTAGGGGCGGGATTTATTCTTATTTCCTTGATTGTGGGCGAGCTTTTTGAAATTGAAGGGACATCGGTTTTCTCGTTTATGCGCCCTACGCTTATTGCTATTTTTATGGTGGTAATGGGCGGGCTTGGGCTGTTGCTAACGCCTAGAATTGACTGGGTTGGTGGCGCGGGAATTGTTTTATTTATCAGTGTCGTTAGTGGATTACTGATTGCGGGATTGATTAATAGGTTTATACTCATTCCCCTGCACAAGGCGCAGAACACAAGTGCGTTTAACATTCAAGATACTATTGGCGTGGTGGCGGAGGTTGTTTCACCCATTCCGCAGGGTGGTTATGGGAAGATTAGATACAACATAAGCGGCTCGGTTGTCACCAGCCCCGCAAAATGCGACGATAATTCCGCAATTGCCTGTGGCGAAACAGTAGAAATCATCTATATCGAAAAAAACACCTACTTCGTGCGGCGGCAATCCGAAACGACACCAAATAGCAATAACCAAGATGCCGTCCTTACAGGTCGGGAAAATTAGTGTAGGAAATAAAAAAATATAGGAGGTTGTTCAATGGGAGACACTATTCTTGCAGGACTAGGAGTTATGGGGATTTTGGGAATAATATTCGCTGCCCTATTTGTAATGTTCCTATTGTGGAAGCGTATTCCACAAAACAAAGCCGCTGTTGTAACGGGCTTGAGAAAGAGAATTATTTCTGGTGGCGGTGGATTTGTAATCCCGCTTTTCGAGCGTTACGACGTTCTTTCGCTGGAAAACATCAAAATCCCGCTGGATATTGATAATGCTATTTCCAGCCAAGGTGTTCCTGTTACCGTGCGTTCGGTTGCGGTGGTAAAGGTTAAGTCGGATAAGGAATCTATTTACTCCGCTATGGAGCAGTTTTTCCGTGGCGCGACTGAAAAAACCGCCGCAGAAATTGCAACGCAATCCAGTTATGTTTTGGTGGGTAAACTTCGCGAAATCATTGCGAAAATGACTGTTGAGGAAATTTATCAAGATAAGGATAAATTCTCCAGCGAGGTTCAAGAAAACGCCGCGATTTCTCTTGCGGAAATGGGCTTGGAAATCAAGGCATTCACAGTAATGTCAATTGACGACACCAACGGCTACCTAGTAGCACTAGGGCGCAAACGTATCTCCGAAGTAAAACGTGACGCGCAAATAGCCGAAGCCGAAGCCGAGCGCGAAACAGTAATAAAAACCGCCGAAGCCACTCGCCTAGGCTCAGAAGCAAAACTAAAGGCCGACACCCAAGTAGCAGAAGCGACCAAGGAAAAAGAACTGAAAGTTCAAGCCTATCGCCGCGAACAGGAATCCGCAAAAGCTATCGCCGACAATGCATACCAAATCGAAGAAAACAAGGTGAAAAAAGAAGTAACTGAAACAGAACTTCAAGTAGAACTACTACGCCGTCAGCGCGAAACAGAACTGGCAGAACAAGAAGCCAAGCGCAGAGAAAAAGAACTTGAAGCAACAATAAACAAACAAGCCGACGCAGAACGCTATCGTCAAGAACGCCAAGCAGAGGCCAAGAAGTTCGAGCATGTAGCCCACGCAGAAGCCGCCGCTCACGCCATAAAAATGGATGGTCAAGCCCGCGCAGAAGCTATCCGCCTACAAGGTCAAGCAGAAGCGGAAGCAATTCAAGCAAAAGGTCTTGCAGAAGCGGAAGCCATGATGAAAAAAGCCGAGGCATTCAAGCAGTACAATGATGCCGCTGTAATCCAAATGCTAGTAGAACGCCTACCCGAAATAGCCAAAAATATAGCCGACCCGCTTTCACAAACAGAAAAAATAGTAGTAATCGACAATGGCGGTGGCGCGAATGGCGGAAAATCTGGCGCATCAAAAGTAGCTGGCTACGTAACCGACATAATAGCCCAACTCCCCGAAACAGTAGAAGCTCTAACAGGCGTAGACCTAATTGACGTACTAAAAAACGCAACCGCAACCAATCCAAACATAGCAAAAGTAGTTGACGCTGTAGCAAAAGATGCCGCAACAAAGAAAAGCGTAAACTAAAAAGCGGCAGCCGTATTCCGCTAATAAACATTTAAATTGATACAAACGCAAGAAGCCCCAAACAGCTGATGTTTGGGGCTTTCCTTATATGCTATGCTATACCAGACATGGCTTCGAGATGTATGCGTAGCTTGCCAATGCATGTAATCGGCGAAATGCGGCTGTGCCGCCTTTTTTAGTTAGGAGCTAATGCACTTATACTTGATTGCGTGGGCTATATAGAAATATCGCGATAATGAATCTCTCGCTAGTGTTTGTCACTCTATTTTGATGATTTCCCGTTCGCAGTACTTCGTTATCAAATGCATCATCATCATTGTGCAATCGCTTCTGATTGCTCTTTTGACAATGCGGAAATATTATCACGTCCTATGCGTGTGCTGTTAAAGGTGGAAGCAATGACACGTTTGTAAGCGCGAATGGATTTTTTTATGTGCTGAAATGGAAAAGTATCAGCCTCCACTTTTAACAGCACATGTACTCGGTTTTACGTCCATGTCGCCATTTCGTTGTAAATCAATTCTGCATGACGTTTTAATAATGGCATACATAATGGGCATTTATGTCCTAGTTGTTCCAGTCGGGCTTGTAACATGGTGTGCGACATGAGTCTTTCGAGTTCAGAGGGAAACGATTTGTTCAAAAACTCAAAGATGGTCGTATTGTTATATGCTTCAAATGACAAACATGACGGGCACAAATCTTGGGTTTTTAGACCGCCCAGTGTTGCGTTTTTTACGGCAGTTTGTGCTTCCGCTTCTGCGTTTTTTGCGGCAACTTTTGCTTCTCTTGCTTCTGCTTCTGCGTTCTTTACGGCAATTCTTGCTTCTGCTTTGGCTTTGGCTATTTCATGCCCTTGGAGCGCGGCTTTTTTTAACCATTCCATTCCTTCATCTTCATAACTCCTGCCCTTGTTATCCAAATAATATTTATTCAAATAATATTTGTCCAAATAATATAATCCTAATTTATATTGACTTTCTGCGTTGCCATTGTTAGCTTGTTTTTTTAGCGGTTCTATCTTTGCCATTTCCTCTCTGTGGTTTTCTTCCCATTCCTTTTTTCCTTTTGCTTCTTTTTTCCACCGTACAATTTCCTTGACACTACATGCTAAAACAATTGGAGTTAGCAATGAAAAAATAAAGGCACACACAGCGACAAACACCCATTGACGAGTAAAAAATACTGCACTAAATGAAACCGCACTCAATACCCACACAATAACGAGTGAACGCACTGACCAAGAAGTATCCTCTTTATAATTCTCCTTTATAGCCAAGTACGCAAGGTAAATACCAAAAACTGTGGCCATAATCGAAACTCCAATCCCGAAATGGGCGAGAGAAATTAAAAAAATAACTCCTAAATACAAGCAAGTTAAAAAAAACTCAGGCTTATTCATCATTCTATCTCCTTAAAATGTAATTGCGGCTTGCTATAGCCGCCTCAATTTCCAGCACCACATCATACGTACAAAGT
>WQVV01000007.1 GCA_009785665.1 Defluviitaleaceae bacterium | reverse complement strand
TCCATCAACGAAAAGCAAAAGGTGGAAACAGGCTTAGAAGACCGCGATATAATAGCAATGTCACGCCAAAACGACGAAGCCTTAATGCAAATTTTCTTCGTGCGTGGCGGCAAACTATCGGGGCGCGAGCATTACATGGTGGCTTGCGCCACAGGCGACACCGACACCATGCACTCTGAGCCACATGCACATCTCGAAGCCAGCAACACACGAGAAGACGACCCAGAAATTCTAGCGGCATTCATAAAACAATTTTACAGCGAAGCCGCATTTATCCCCAAAGAACTGGTGGTTGTAAGTCCTCCAGCGGATAAAGAATCAATCTCTATTTGGTTAAGCGGGTTGACGGGACGGCAAGTTTCCATTATAGTGCCACAAAAGGGCGAAAAGCATAAAATGGTAAAACTCGCCCAAACCAACGCCGAATTAACAATGTCCCAATTCGGAACGCATATAAAAAAAGAAGGCGAAAAAAACGCCGCCGCCCTAAACGAATTAGCCGCCGCATTAAACCTACCAGAAACAACCCTAACCCGCATAGAAGCCTACGACATTTCAAATATTCAAGGGTACGAATCAGTAGGCTCAATGATAGTGTTTGAGAATGGCAAATCCAAAAACAGCGACTACAGAAAATTTCGCCTACGCACAGTATTCGGCCCAGACGACTACGCAGGAATGGAAGAAGTGCTAACGCGAAGGTTCAAACGATACAACGAAAACAGCGAAGCCTTCTCCAAACTCCCCGATATAATCTTCGTGGACGGCGGCAAAGGTCAAATAAGCGCGGTAGAAAAAGCTCTTCAACAACAAGGAATTTCAATTCCAGTATGCGGAATGGTAAAGGACGACCGCCACAGAACACGCGGGCTACTATATCAAGACGAAGAAATAGCCATCTCACGCCACGGCGAAGGCTTCAAGCTAGTAACACGCATACAAGATGAAGTCCACCGCTTTGCACTAGAATACCATCGAAAACTTCGCGCAGACAGTCAAGTTCGTTCCATCTTGGACGATATTCCAGGCATAGGTGCAACACGCCGTAAGGAACTTCTAAAACATTTCAAAAACATCGAAGCAATCCGCAATGCAGACATCGAAACGCTTGCCGCCGCACCTTCCATGAATAAAAAATCCGCCGAAGCGGTTTATACCTTTTTCCACAAGGAGATGTTATCATGACAGTAGTCAGACCCGTTTTAGAGCAAGAGTATGTTTACACCGCCGATGTTTCGGGGGAATACTGCGTAGTGCGGGTATCGCTGGACGTAACAGAAATGGAAGAAATAGTCACCCTAAAGCCAGAACAAAACATGACCCTTGCAGAAGTAGAGCGCGTGTTGGTGGGCTTTGAAGCCGATGTTTTATCGTCTATGAAAATGAAGCTGGAAGGCAGTTACCCCGCCCTCCTAGACTACAAAGGCAAAGTGTTCAAAATCGCCTTCGACCAGATGCACAATGTCAAAGGAATCGTTCCCGTATGATGAATGGCCTGCAAGCAAGCGGGGCGTTTAACACCCCAGGCACGGGCTACACAGTTCCACTTACCACGGTGATTCAAGAGTACAAATTAGAACTCCTAACGCCAAAGGTTGATGTGGAAACAAAAGTGCTAACCCAAGCCAATATTAACAGACCCGCGCTTCAACTCGCGGGGTTCTTTGATTATTTCGACCCAGCCCGTTTGCAAATTGTAGGCATGGTAGAACACACATATCTACAAAGCCTAGACGCAGAAGAACGCCAAGAAAATTTGCGAAGAATCTTCCAGCACCGTATACCAGCAGTAATAGTATGCCGCGCACTGGAAATCTTCCCAGAAATGATGGAATACGCCGAACGCTATGATGTCCCGATACTAGCCACCGACTCCGCTACAACAGATTTCATAAGCGAAATCATACGTTGGATGAAAGTCCAACTAGCCCCACGCATAACAATGCATGGTTGCCTGCTAGACGTATACGGCGTTGGCACATTAATAATCGGAGAAAGCGGCATAGGCAAAAGCGAAACAGCCCTTGAGTTAATCAAACGCGGCCACCGTTTCATCGCTGACGACGCAGTAGAAGTACGGCGCGTTTCCGCAGAAACATTAATCGGCTCATGCCCCGCGAACATTAGGTATTTCCTAGAACTTCGCGGCATAGGCATTATTGATATACTGCAAATGTTTGGCGTACAATCCATAAAACCCACGCAGGCGGTGGAATTAATAATCAGCCTAGAACTGTGGGACCCAAACAGAATATACGACCGCATTGGTCAACCCGAAGAGTTCACAGAAATTTTAGGCAACAAGGTAAACAGCCACTCCATACCAATTCGGCCTGGGCGTTCGCTTGCGATTCTTTGCGAATCCGCCGCCATCAATCATCGTCAAAAAAAGATGGGCTACAACGCCGCCGATGCCCTTACAGAACGCGTTATGAAACAAGCAACTGGAGGCCTAAAAATCCATGACACCTATTAAATTAATCGAATCGTTACAAGTAGATTTTTTAACTGACGAGCCAATGAGCCGCCACACGTCCTTCAAAATAGGCGGCCCAGCAGATATTCTAGCAATGCCAAAAACATCAGACGAGCTTATAAAAATTTGGAATACATGTAAATCGCAAAACATTCCCATAACAATACTAGGCGATGGCGCAAACGTCTTAGTAGCCGACACAGGAATACGCGGAGTGGTAGTGTTCACCAATAAAATGAACGATATGGAAATTCTGGAGGGTGAAAAAATTCGCGCACAATCGGGCGCAAGACTTTCTGCCCTAGCCGAGAAAGCCTGTAAATCTACACTAGCTGGTTTAGCTTTCGCGTCGGGAATCCCTGGCACAGTAGGCGGCGCAATCTACATGAATGCGGGCGCATATGGGCATGATATAAAAGACTTCTGCGAATCAGTAACTCTTTTCGCAAACGGCGAAGTAGTAACAAAAACCAATGCGGAAATGCAATTCGGCTACCGCAAAAGCCTAGCCCAAACAGGCGAAATGTTAATCTTAGACGCGACCTTCCAACTATCCCAAGGCGACACCGACCAAATCCGTGAAGAAATGAAAGACCTAAATGCCCGCCGCCGCAAAACTCAACCATTAGAATATCACAGCGCGGGAAGCTTCTTCAAACGCCCAGAGGGACATTTCGCAGGAAAGCTAATCCAAGACAGCGGATTAAAAGGCTTCGCAGTAAACGATGCCCAAGTTTCCGAAAAGCACGCAGGATTCGTAGTAAACAAGGGCAGTGCCACAGCCGCCGACGTACTAGCACTAATGCAACACGTTCAACAAAAAGTATACAACGATTTCAAAGTACACCTAGAACCAGAGGTAAGAATTTTAGGGCTATAAAAGATAAAAGACGAAAAGAAAGACCTTGGGGGCGTTGCCCCCAATCCCCCACAAGGGGACACAGTCCCCTTGACCCCTTCCTTTTGCGGCTGTACAGCTTCATCAAATTTCCACTCAACTAAAGGCGCAAATGAAAAAGTTTTTTGGAAAGGGGGTTTGGGGGAAAACCTTTTCTTCAGAAAAGGTTTTCCCCCAAGGTCTTAAATCTTTAAAAATAAAGGTGAGAAATGCGTATTGTTATTGTTACGGGTATGAGTGGGGCTGGGAAAACTACCGCGCTTAAAATTTTTGAGGACGCTGGGTTTTATGTTGCGGACAACTTGCCCGCGCCGCTGCTTGGGAGTTTTGCTCAGTTTTGTATGAGTGAGGAAGTTGGGATTTCACAGGTTGCCTTGGGTGTGGATATTCGGGGCGGTAAGATGTTTTCGGATTTTTCTGTTGGGCTTGCGGAGTTAGATAGGCTTGGGGTTGCTTGGTCTATTTTGTTTTTGGATTCTTCTAATGATATTTTGTTGAATCGGTATAAGGAAACTAGGCATCTGCACCCGCTGGCTAAGAATGACTTGGTTAGTGTGGGGGTTGCTAAGGAACGAGTTTTGTTGGAGGAAGTGCGGGAACGGGCTACTTATATTATGGATACCAGTGGGTTGCTACCGCGTCAGTTGAAAATTAAGATTTTGGACTTGTTTGGCGGAAATGATAATGCTGGAAAATTGCTGATAAATGTGCTTTCGTTTGGGTTTAAATATGGGATTCCTGAGGAGTCGGATTTGGTTTTTGATGTGCGGTTTTTGCCCAATCCGTTTTATAATGCGGAGTTGAAGCCCATGTCGGGGTTGGATTCGGCGGTGCGGGAGTATGTTATGGGGCATGATGTTAGTGTACGATTTATGGATAGCTTGTTTGGTATGATGAACTTTTTGATTCCGCATTATATTAGCGAGGGGAAAAATCAGTTGATTGTTAGTATTGGGTGTACTGGAGGGCGACATCGTTCGGTTACGCTTTCGCAGGAATTGCATCGGGCATTGTCGGCGCATGAGAATCCTGTGGCTATTCATCATCGCGATATTGATAGAGACCCGTCGCGGAAGTGAGCGTGACAAAACATGTCGTTTACGCAGGAAGTTAAGGCGGAGATTTTGGACGGGGAAAAGCGAACAGACAAGAAACGTGCGTTTGTAAGAGAGTGTTTCGTTCGTGGTGGTGTAATTTCTAACCCGTTGAGAACTTATCATTTGGAATTTTCGTTGGACGAAGAGAATGCGGATAAACTTATGGAAATTTTGACTATTTTTAGTCTTCGTCCAAAAAAGATTGCCCGCGGGGGGCAGTCTGTTGTATATTTAAAAGAGGCAGAGGAAATCGCTGATGTGCTGAAAATTATGCGAGCTGATAAATCCTTGTTGACCCTTGAGGGTATGCGCGTGGAGAAGTCAATTCGAAATAATGTGAATCGGCAGTTTAATTTTGAAATGGCTAACCTTAACAAGACAGTTGACGCGGCGCAAAGTCAAATTGAGGCGATTCGGTTTATTAAGGAAATGAAGGGGCTTTCGTTTTTGTCTGCACCCTTAGAAGAAGTCGCACGGTTGCGGCTTGAGAACGAGAATTTAAGTTTGGCGGAAATAGGCGAATTGCTTGACCCGCCTGTTGGAAAGTCTGGCGTGAATCATCGCCTGCGTAAAATTTGCAAAATTGCAGATAGTATTAGGAAGTAGGAGATAACGTTGTTAGAGCGTTCTATAAAAGTTAGTCCATCTTTTGAGGCATCGTCTGCGGCTTTTCTTGTGCAGACGGCAAGCAAGTTTAGAAGCCACGTTTCCTTGGTTTTGGCGGAGAAAACCGCAAATGCCAAGAGCATCATGGGCATTATTTCGCTGGATTTAAAAAGCGACGATATTGTAAAAATCATTGCTGACGGCGAGGACGAACAACAAATTGTTCCCGAGTTGGAAAAAATTTTAGGTGGTCAATAAAATGTATACCGTTTATACAAACAATTCTATTGTTGCGGAGTTTTTCGCAGACAAAGATATGCCTGTTGAAGTGAAATGGGTTGCCTCACCGGCCATTGATGTTTTGTCGGCAGCTAAAACTGCTGTTCGGCTGGGTGCGGTTATTTTGAGCAATCCTATGTCTGGCGTGCGCACTAATCAGCCGCTGTTTGGGCCTTCTACGTTTGAACGACCCAAGAATACTGAAACTAAAATTTGGTCGATTAATCCTTATCTTTCTGTGCTTTCGCGGTCTGCGCATGGTACGGTTGATTTTATTTCTGTCAAAAATATTGACGAGGCTTTGGCTTTGTACAAAAAAAATGCGCGTTTGCGTTTTGTTTCTCACAATGAGGACACTATCAAGGCTTTTCAAGCCGTTGACCTTGAAACTCTTTTGGCCACCATGACTGCTATCGAAAGCATAGACAATCAATGATGCGCCATTACATACCCGTAAACTAAGCGGCTACCTTCATCAGGGATAATTCGCTCAAATGTATGAAACATTAACCGCCTCCATAGTTGATAAATGTTTCTGGGCATTGGGCTTGAAGGAGATGATATTCTTTGAACAACGATTCTCAGAATTACAAGAGACAGAGTAGCCATGTTATCAAGTTTGTCGTTATGTCACTTATCGGCATATTCTTGTTTATGGTTCTGCTTCCCGATGGCGCGGGGTCGTCTAACATTCCGTTGGGGTTTGTGATTAATTGGCTTGGGCTTAACTTAAACTCTTTTGAGATTAATGGGTTTGGGCTTGTTTTCATTATTGCCAATGTGCTGATTACCATTTCCCTAATTGGTACGATTATTACTTATGTGTTTAAACCTGCTTTCATTATGGAAAAGGAGTGGCTGAAAAATCTGTTTTTGAGCCATCCTGTTTATTTTGTTAGTAAGGTTATTGCTGTTATTATCGCTTGGATGGTGTTTTTTAGGACGCATTTGCTGGCGTTTACTGCTTCGTTTGGAGATAGATTTGGACGTTATGTGTATGTTGAAAGTGAATATGGCGAACTTGTTCAAGAAGTTGTGGTTGGGCTTCCGTGGTCTGCGCTTCAATGGGTGATTGAGGCAATCGTTGGTTGGGGCGGCGGTCGCTTGATGATGGACTTGATTGCTGGCGGCAGTTCGGGTTCTAACTTGATTACTATTTTCCTTGTGCTGGGCTTGGCTATTCCTTTGCTTACCGATTTTGGGCTTATGGAATTTCTGGGTATGCTTATTCGCAAAGTGGTTAGGTTCTTGTTCACGTTGCCTGGGAGGTCTTCTATTGACTTGCTGGGGTCTTGGTTTAGCTCATCTGCGGCGGGTGTTATTATTACTCGTGAACAGCATGAGAAGGGGTTCTATACAGGGCGCGAGGCTGCTGCTATTTGCGTGAACTTTACTTTTGTTTCACTGCCGTTCACTTTTGTTATTGCTGATACGGTTGGATTAGTGCCGCATTTCTGGTTGTTCTATTTGGTTATTTGTATAACCGTTATTATTCTTGCTGTGGTTATGCCGCGTATTTGGCCGCTTCGTGGGCTAAGGGACGAGTATCTTCCCGAAGTGGGGAAACAAATTGAAGAAGAACCACCAGCAAACGTTTCGCTGTTTAGTCAGGCAACTAAACTTGCAGGTTTCCGTGCGAGCCAATCTACCCCTGTTGGTGTGATTAAGTCTGGGCTTTCCAATTGGCTTAATATTTTCATGGACTTGATTCCTGTTATTCTTGCGTGGGGAACTATCGCGCTGATTATTGAAAGCCATACTCCCGTTTTTAATCGCCTTGCAATGCCGTTTGGTTGGTATATGCATTTTCTCGGCGTTGAATACGCTTTAGAATATGCATCTGCTTCTATAGTTGGTTTCATTGATATGTTTATCCCTGCCCTTCTTCTTGGCGATTTCCAATACGTTGCAGGTGCTGGCGATTACATTGCAGGTTATGGTTACGGCTATGGTCGCGTGTTTGATGTTCCTGCACAGACGCGCTTCATTCTGGGTGCGTTGTCTATAGTTCAAATTATCTATCTTGCCGAAACGGGTATTCTTATTCTCAAGTCGAAGATTCCCCTACACATTGGGCATTTGGCAATCATTTTCGTAATGAGGACAGTTTTCGCACTACCAATTATAGTGCTGTTGACGCGGTTGTTGTTTAGGTATTAGATGAGTTGTTTCAATTGAAAACGGGCTTAGGCTTGCGAAGGTTTTATCTGTCGCAAGACTAAGCCCGTTTTAGACTTCAAAAGAAAAGCTTGCCAAAAGAAAAGGCTGCATAGTCGCCTTTTGCCGATTACATACACTAGCAAGCAATGTATAACGTCGCAAAGCCAGATTCAGTTTCATGGGCTGGACAACAAAAAAGGGCGAACCTCATTTGGCTCACCCTAAAATATCTACTTATTCGTAGTAGCTGCAACGTCCAATTGAACTTGGCAACGCTGAATATCTTTGCGGTAAATTTGTTTCTGATTTAAGTCGGGGGTTTCGTCGAATAAACGGCGAAACTCTTTTAATTCTGCGGTTACTTTTTCCACATCTATGTCGGAAGGCTTTTGTGCGGCATCTGATAAGATTGTTACTACATTGTCGCTTACATGTGCCACACCGCCCATTATTGCCATATGCCGCTCTTTAACATCGGAATCTTCATCGAAGATGCGCAGAATCCCTGTGTCCAAAACCATTGAGCAGGGAACACGCCCAGGCAAAATGCCCATGTCACCTGTAGTGCAACGCATGATTACCATATCAACAGTTTTTTTGAACTTATAGGGGCTTTTACCCGTGGCCATCGTGGGCGCGATTACCCGCAGTTCTAACTTTTTTTCTAATGCTTCTGCCATGGTTTCACCCGCCTATTGTTGTTGAGATTTTTTGTATTCTTCAACAACTTCTTCGATGCTACCTTTGTTAAGGAACATACCCTCTGGGATTTCATCGTGTTGACCAGCGATAATTTGCTTAAAGCCTTCAATGGTATCAGTAAGTTTTACATACTTACCAGGGGTAGATGTGAATTTCTCTGCAACAGTGAATGGCTGTGAAAGGAAGCGTTGAATACGACGTGCGCGCTCTACTGTTAATTTATCGTCCTCGGAAAGTTCGTCCATACCAAGGATTGCGATAATATCCTGAAGGTCTTTGTAGCGTTGCAGTATGCGCTGAACCTCACGCGCTACGGCGTAATGCTCTTCGCCTACGATGCTTTTTTCAAGCATACGTGAAGTTGATTCAAGCGGGTCAATCGCGGGGTAAATCCCCATTTCCACTATGGCGCGTGACAAGTTTGTTGTCGCGTCAAGGTGGGCGAAGGTTGTTGCTACAGATGGGTCAGTATAGTCGTCCGCAGGAACGTAAATCGCTTGGATTGATGTAATCGAACCAGCTTTTGTAGAGGTGATACGCTCCTGCAACGAACCAACTTCCGTTGCAAGTGTAGGCTGATAACCTACAGCAGAAGGCACGCGCCCAAGAAGCGCGGATACTTCCGAACCTGCCTGTACAAAGCGGAAAATATTATCAATGAACAAAAGAACGTCTTGATGCGATACATCGCGGAAGTATTCGGCGATTGTTAGACCAGAGAAGCCTACACGCATTCTTGCCCCAGGAGGCTCGTTCATTTGACCGAACACTAGAGCGGCTTTACTTCTAACGGAAGAACCATCTTTTAGAGTGGATTCGCCCATTTCATTGTAAAGGTCGATACCTTCGCGAGTACGTTCGCCTACGCCTGTGAAAACCGAAAGACCTTCATGGGCGGTAGCGATATTGTTAATAAGTTCCATTATGATAACGGTTTTACCTACACCCGCGCCGCCAAACAGACCAATTTTACCGCCTTTAGCGTATGGGCAAAGCAAGTCAACCGCTTTAATACCAGTTTCCAAAATCTCCGCAGTAGCAGTCTGGTCAGAAAACCCAGGAGCCTTGCGGTGAATTGACCATTTTTCTTTTGAAGCAACTGGCCCAGCGTTATCAATTGGCCGCCCAAGTACGTTCATCATGCGACCAAGCGTTTCAGGTCCCACTGGAACAGAAATTGGCGCACCTGTGTCAATGGCTTTCATGCCGCGCACAAGCCCGTCTGTTGAACCCATTGATATACAACGCACCACGTTGTCACCAAGGTGCTGGGCTACCTCCAGAACAACCGAATCTTCGCCGTCTGTACGCTCAATTTCAATTGCGTTGTACAAAGCAGGAAGTCCGTCATCAAAGCGAATATCCAGAACCGCTCCTGTTATCTGGAGAATCTTGCCTGTATTCATATCTGCCAAGTGAAACCTCTCCTTTATTGAAGCGCGTTCGCGCCGCTTACAATTTCTGTAATTTCTTGCGTTATTATGCTTTGGCGTTGTCTGTTGAACATCAAAGTTAATTTTTCTATAATGTCGCCTGCGTTTTTAGTTGCAGAATCCATGCTGGTCATACGTGCGGCCTGCTCACAAAGAGCTGATGAAGCCATTGCGGCATACACATACATACTTAAATACCATGGAATTACATTCCTAAGAACTTCTGCAATACCAGAATCAAATTCAACATCTTGATTCACTGACGACGCAGGTTTTGGGTCGGGCTTTGCGAAAAAGCCCAAGTCTTCCCATTCTTCGCCCTCTTTTAGGTCTGCGCCAACTACTCTGCGCAAATAATCTGGGCTTATTGGAAGCACTTTTCGGACAATCGGCTCAAGAGAAAGCACCGTAAAGAATTGGGTGTAAACGAGATAAACTTCGTCAACTTCACCATTTTCATACATTTTTACGATATTATCTGCAACAACCTTTGCTTCAGCAAGGTTGGGCGTTTCAGATGGTGGTGCAGTTTCTACCAGATTGCCGCCACGCCGTTTGAAAAAATCCCGACCCTTCGTTCCTACAGGAACAATCACGGCGTTTTTTTCATTCTGTTTGGCGTGTTTAGCTAAAGCTTTGCAAACATTAGAATTGTACCCACCACAAAGTCCACGATTGCTTGTAATCAAAACATATGCAGTAGTTTTAATTTCCTCGCGTGGCTTTACGAATGGCTGCTCCTGCGCACTCGCATCGCTTACAGTATTGTAAACAATATCAAATGTTGCCTGAACAGGCTTCCCAATGGCTGATTTATTGGCACGCGCCCGCTGTAACTTAGAGGTCGCAACCAAATTCATAGCCTTTGTAATCTGCGATATATTTTTTACGGTTAATCGTCTGCGCTTAATTGCCTTCATTGACGGCATACGGCCACACTCCTACAAGGTCGATTTAAACGCGGCAATCGCACTTTCGATAGCTTCGCCAAGTTCCTTGCTTATTTGTTTTTCGGTGCGAATTTTTGTCAAAATATCATCATGTTTATCCATAAAGAATTTTAACATTGCCGCCTCTGTGGCTTGAATATCCGCTACAGCAACACCCTTGAAATGCTTTTTCGTGATAACGTAGAACACAAGAACCTGTTGCTCTACAGGCAACGGCGCGTTTTGTGGTTGTTTTAATGTTTCAACAATGCGCCGTCCTTGGTCTAGGCGTTCGAGGGTATCGGCTGTTAAGTCTGAACCAAACTGCGCAAAGGATTCCAATTCACGGAATTGCGCAAGTTCCAGACGAAGAGGCCCTGCTACAGTTTTCATAGCCTTAATTTGAGCCGCGCCACCTACACGGGAAACGGAAAGTCCTGGGTTAATAGCAGGACGAATACCCTTGTTAAAGGATTCCGACTCAAGGAAAATCTGACCATCAGTGATGGAGATAACATTTGTAGGGATATAAGCGGAAATATCGCCTGCCTGTGTTTCAATAATAGGAAGCGCGGTAAGAGTTCCGCCGCCGCGTTCCTTTGTTAAACAAGCAGCTCTTTCCAACAAGCGTGAATGCAAGTAGAAAACGTCACCTGGGTAAGCTTCGCGGCCTGGTGGACGGCGAAGCAATAGGCTTAATGCACGGTACGCAACAGCATGTTTAGAAAGGTCATCATAGACTACCAAAACATCGCGTCCTGCTTCCATCCATTCCTCACCAATTGCACAGCCCGCATATGGCGCGATATACTGCATTGGTGCGGAATCACTGGCGTTCGCGCTTACAATACATGTGTATTCCATTGCTCCAGCATCTTCTAAAGTACGCGCAACACGCGCAACCGTAGACGCTTTTTGACCAATTGCAACATACACACAATAAACTCTTGTGTCTTTTTCGCCAGCATTTGGCGTGCCAATCTTCTTATTAATCAAAGTTTGGTTGATGATTGTGTCAATAGCAATCGCCGTTTTTCCTGTTTGGCGGTCGCCGATTATAAGTTCGCGCTGTCCACGCCCTATGGGAATCATTGCGTCAATCGCTTTAATTCCTGTTTGCATGGGAACATTTACCTCTTGGCGTTCGATAACACCAGGGGCTATACGCTCAACAACTCTGGTCTTTGTAGAGGCAATTGGCCCTTTGTTATCAACTGGATTTCCGGTTGGGTCTACAACCCTGCCCAAAAGCGCGTCGCCTACGGGTACCTCTGCTATGCGACCCGTGCGTTTTACGGGGTCGCCCTCGCGAACATGGTCATCCGCGCCAAGCAGTACTACACCAATACTATCCTCATCAAGGTTAAGGGCTATACCGAACAATTCACCCGGGAACTCCAAAAGCTCACCGCTCATGGCGTTGTTCAACCCATAAACACGAGCGATACCATCGCCAACGTGGATTACACTGCCTGCTTCGGCAACGTCCATTTTTGAGGAATAGGATTTTATTTGTTGCTTTATAATGGAGCTTACTTCATCAGGTCTGAGAATCATTGTTGGCTCCCCTTTTTACTGTTTCTTTCATATCTTTTAACATTGTTTTTACTGTACGGTCAAGAAAAAAACCGTCTACATGAATACTAATACCTGCAATTACGGACGGGTCTACCAATACGGTAACGTCCACTTGTTTACCCAACTTTTTTGCAAGAGTTGTAGTAAGCTTTTCAGCTTGTGCGTCTGACAAAGGCACAGCAGAAACTACTCTAGCGGTAGTTTGATGCTTATACGCCTTTATCATTTCTATAAGCTTATCAAGTGCAGGTAAAAGATAGGCTTCGCGGTTTTTGCTAATTACAAGCCGCATGAAGCCAAGGAGGTCTTCATGTATGTTCTTCCCAAAGGCTTTTTCCAAAAACGCAAATTTTTCATCGGAAGAAATGCGCGGGTGAGTAAGAATGCGCTGGGCATCTTCACTATTAATATTGTCGCGCACAAGTTGCGCCTGTTCAAGATAGTCGCTTAACAACCCGTTTTCTTGAGAAATATCAAACAACGCAGTTGCATAGCGAATGCCAAGGTCTGCCACGATAGAAGCCTCCTTTGGTTTGCAGTATTACACAGCCACAGTTTCCGTTTTAAAAGCTGTAGTAGCTTCTAACTCGGCAAGGGCTTCTGAAAACAATTTTTCGTGAGCATCTTTGTCGATAGTAGCTGAAATCAACTTCGCCGCCATATCAGTAGATATGTCGATGATTGCTTGATGAACTGCACCTTTGGTTTGCTCAAGCTCAAAGGCAACATCACGGCTTGCGCGGTCTTTTACATCTTGAGCTTCGGCTTTTGCCTCGTCTAAGATTTGACTACGCTTTTCGCTTGCCAATTTGCGCGCTTCGTCCAAAATAGTGGCGCGTTCTGTTTCAATTTCCTTGACCTTTTGCTCATATTGCGCTTTTAATTCTTCTGCGGTTGCCTTGCTTAACGCCGCATCCTTCATTTCGCCTTCAACGCGGTCTGCGCGTGCTTGAAGGATTTTCCTCACAGGTTTGTATAACAAATAAGTCATAACAACGGCTATGAGAATGAAGTTGACCAAGTTCGGCACCATATCGAGGAACATTTGTAAATCCATGTCGATAAGCGGCCGAGTATCGGGAATAGCAGAGTTGAGGACAAACAAAAATTGAGGATTCAAAAGAACCATCTCCTACTACCCTAAAAGATATTGAATGTTGTTGTTGATTAGTGGATTTACGAAAATCAAAAGGAAAGCAATCAACAGACCGTATACACCACCCGTTTCGGCGAAGCCGCAACCGATGAACATAGTGGTAGTAATTGAACCTTTTGCTTCTGGTTGACGCGCAATGGCTTCAACTGCTGAGGCGGCAACTTTACCTTGCCCCATGGTTGTTAAGATACCATTCAAAAGTGCGATAGCGGCAGCAATGTGAGAAACTGCTATGGCAAATGCCAAAGGATGATACATAGTGATTCCTCCTAAGGGAAAATATTTATCTCAACCGTTGAGACCCTTTACTAATCTTCGGAAGCTATGCCCACGAAAGTGAGACTAAGCACAACGAAGATAACCGCTTGAAGGGCTCCGGCAGCAAGATCGAAATACATGTGTAAGGGAGCAGGCAGAACAAATTGCACAAAGATTGGAGCGATTCCATATAACAATGACAAAAGAATCATACCACCAAGAATATTACCAAAAAGACGGAAGCTAAGAGAAATAGGACGGGCAAGTTCACCAATAATGTTAAGAGGTGCAAAAACGAAAAGAGGTTCGAGGAAAATCCCCTTGAGGTATTTCTTGGGGCGATGTCTCATTCCTGCAAATATAATTAAACAAAAAGTGGAAAATGCCAGTGGAAAAGTCATACCCCAGTCTGCGGTGGGAGGGCGAAGCCCCGTAACTCCAATCATATTTGACACAAGCAAAAACATAAACAATACAAAAAACCAAGGTGCAAGATAAAGCACACGCGTACTTGAGTTTGCTATAAAGAATTTCTCCCAAGATTCAACGCACATCTCAATAAAATTCTGCAAGCCTGTAGGTTTTTTTGTAAAGTCCCATTTGCGTGACTTAACACGGACAACAATACCAAACAGAAAAAGCAAACCCATAATAATCCATGTGTTTACAGTAGTTTCAGTGATAAGAAACATAATGCCGTCAGTGATTTGAATGCCGTGGTGAACTACAATTGAAAAGTCCATACATACCCCGCCTTAATCATTGTCATCAGAAGCGTCGTCATTGACCGCACCGATGGCATTTAATTCATTAATTACATCTTGAACAGAGTTATTGCTCGAATCTTTAGAAGCCTCCAAAATTTCGGAGTGGTTATCTTTCACATCGTCCCTTATGAAAAAACGCATGGAGTACATGGCAACAGGAAATGTTAGAATCCCAAAAAACGTACCCATGAAGTTGACAGTGTTTGGGTGGAGCAACCCTGCCACAAGCAACACAATACCTGTGATAATCAAACGCAGAAAATACTGCCCCTGTAAGTAAAGTTTTGCCGCAACGGCTTCGCGTTTAACGGCGTTGCTTACAGCACGTTTCATAAGAAAAACTTTTGCGATATTAACACTCATTGCCATAGCAATGCCCAAAAAAAAGGGAATTGCGTTTGCATTGGTTGTGTTATCAATATTAACAGCCAAAATAATGGCAAGTAGTGACATTTCTGTGTCGCCAGATACAGAAGCAATCAAGGCGTAAGCAATCACAGCAACCAAGACTGAAAGCCCTGCAATCACCATAACTAATTTGCTGGCAATTGCGTCCATGGAGTAATCCATACATCTACCCCTAAAATTTCTTTGCTACGTCAATCATGGCTTTAAAAGCCGCGAGACAGCCTAGAATCGAAAAAATTATAACCAGCCAAGGGTCTGTGCCAAGCCGATTATCAAGGAAATGCCCAAGTAAAACACCAATTAGCACGCAAGCGGCAGAGGTTACAGCAATCTGCGTCATGTAGCCTGCGGCACGAAAGATATTCTTCCTATCTTTCTTAGATATTTTTGAGTATTTGTCCATGGCTCAATTCACCCTTGCAATCATACTTTAACATTAGGAAATGTCATATAAAGAATTTGTTAAGATTTCAATTGCTCAAATTTTAATCTTCTGTCAACGCACTTTTTAATATTTGCAAAACTTTTTTTTCTATGCGCGACACTTGCACTTGTGATACTCCAATCGCCTTTGCAACCTCCATTTGCGTCTTGTCTTGGAAGTATCTAAGAATAATCACTTGGCGTTCTTTGGGTTTTAGGCGTTCAATCAATTGTTTTAGCGCGAGGATATTTACGGCATGGTCGCCGTCATTTGTGTTTTGTGCTACTTTGTCTATTAAAAAGATTGGGCTTCCGTCGCCTTGGTAAATTGTGGCGTGTAGGGATTCTACATCGTGACCCGCTTCCATTGCCACGATTAGTTCTTCTGTGCCTACCCCTATTTCTGCGGCGAGTTCGTTTATTGTGGGCTGACGGCCTAGTTTTGCGATTAGCATTTCTGTGGTGTAACGCGCTTTTGTAGCCATTTCTTTCATTGGTCGGGAAACTTTTATTATTCCATCGTCGCGCAAGAATCGTTTTATTTCGCCGATTATCATTGGAATTGCATAGGTGGAAAATTTTACATCAAAAGAGGAATCAAATTTGCGAATGCATTTTAGCAAGCCAATTGCCCCGATTTGATATAGGTCGTCGGGTTCGTAGCCGCGTTTTGCAAACTTTTTTACAACAGACCATATTAGCCCGCTGTTTTCTTTTATTAACTGCTCTGCCGCGTCGTTGTCCCCTGCTTGGGCGCGGGCTATTAGCTCTAAAGTTGAGGTCATTCTACAGCTCCCCGTAATTCTTTCGTCATGGTCACGGTTGTGCCTTCTCCCGCGGTGGATTGCACTTCTACGCTATCCATAAATTCTTCCATTACTGTGAATCCTAGCCCCGAACGCTCCATTTCTGGCTTTGTTGTAAACAGAGGTTCGCGTGCCGTTTCAATGTTTTCTATTCCTATGCCTTTGTCGGCGATTTCTACTGTGATTACGCGATTTTCTGCGGAGAAGATGAGCGAAACTATACCGCCGTTTTCGTTGTACCCGTGGATAATTGCGTTGGTTACGGCTTCTGATACCGCTGTTTTTAGGTCAGACACTTCTTCGACGGTTGGGTCATAAGGTGTTATAAATGTCGCGGCAACAACTCGCGCCATTGACACGTTTTCCGAATGGGCTTCAATTTCGAGTTTTACTTTATTCATTGAAATTACCCCCCAACATACTTATGGCGGTTTCAGCATTTTCAGCGCGGGTAACAATTTTTGACAACCCAGAAATTTCAAATAGGCGGTTGATGCCTTCGCTCATGTTGGATAACACAAGTTTGCCGCCGCGTGTTTCGGCTTTTTTGTATCGCCCGATTATCATTCCTATACCAGATGAATCCATAAACGATACTTGTGACATATTTAACAAAATATGTCTGCATGAAGATTTTTCAAATGCCGAATCTATTTGCGTGCGAAATCTTTCTGCTTGATGGTGGTCTATTTCTCCCGAAGGCGCGGCTACAAGCACTCTGCCGCGTGTATTTAGTTGAATTTCGGTTTGTAATTTCATAAAATCCCCTTCCAGTAATTGTAAGTTTTTACTATCATAATGAAAAAATCTAATACATGCAAGAGTTTTCCATATATTTGTGTTATAATAAAAGGCGAAACGCCTATCTTGAAAAGGAGAATGTTTAATATGGGATTTTTCAAAAAGAACACCCCTGCCACCGATTTGGATTCACCAAGCACCGTTATTGGTAAGGGCGTACACATCGAAGCCGCCAGAATGTCTGGCACAGAATCCGTTCGTATCGACGGAATTTACAAAGGCAATATCGAAATTAATGGCTCGCTGGTGCTTGGCGACAGCGGCTCTATTGCTGGTGATGTTCGCGCAACTTATATTCTTGTTGCGGGCGAAATCAATGGCAATATCACTTGCGATACGCAATTGCATTTTGCTTCTACGTGTAAAGTTTTTGGTGACGTGCAGGCAAATTCGCTTATTGTTGATGAAGGCGCGCAAGTTTCGGGACGCTATATTGTTAGCGGTAACAAGAATGCTACCCCCGCATTGGGCGATAGCACGGGCAAGCAACCTAAGCTGCTAGACGGCTATGATTCCTATGTAGCAAAAAAATCTGATGACAAGAAAAAAGACGATGCAAAGAAGGACGATAATGAAAATAAAAAATAAAATTTCGGCTTTTGCTGGCGCGTTTGTGATGGTTATGGCAACTCTGTTTGCCATGCCCGCACACGCGCTTGCAAACGAGTCGCAACCGCCCGTGGATATTGTTTTGGTAATTGGTGTTGGTGGCTCAATGAGCAATATCGACGCGGATAGAGCCGCACTTGCTGGTATAGCGCGGTTTGTTGAAGGCATTGGCGTTGGTGACTCGCGTGTGGGCGTTGTTGCTTATTCTGGGCGCGTTGAACAAAATATTCCTTTTAGGCGGCTGGAAAATGATGCCGCTGTTTCTGCTGTTCGCGGTAGTATTCTTGGCTTGAATTATTCGGGCGAAGGTAATGACATTGGAATGGCATTGCTGATGGTTGCAAACACGCTGCTGTCTTGGAATGAGGATTTGCAAAACCCTGTGGTTATCCTTATAACCGACGATGATGTTACTGTGAATCCGCATCAAGACCGCAGAACGGTTGATGATTCTTATGCAGACATTAACGCCGCGCTTGGCATTTTGTCGCAGATTGGCGTGCCTGTGCATACCATTGGGTTGCAAACCCCGCGTGGTGGTGTGTTTGCAGATGTGCTTGGAACAATCGCTTCGCGTAGCCGCGCTACCTCGAATATTGTCGCAAACACCAATGATGTATCCAGAATGTACACAAATGCGCTGAACTTTCACAGGGCGAGGATTCAAACGGCTGAACCTACGCCAGAGCCGACACCAGAACCAACACCAACCCCCACTCCAGAGCCAACGCCATCACCTACGCCAGAACCCACTCCCGAACCGACCCCAACGCCCGAACCCACGCCAACCCCTACACCAGAGCCAACTCCAACTCCCGAACCCGAAATCTCCACTAATGATGAAGAAGACGAAACGGAAGCTGGCACACAAGACATAGCGCATGAAGAAGACGAACAAGAAGCAGAAGACCCCACAGAAACATACCCTTCTGAAGATGAAGATATAGAAGACATTACAACCGAAGACGAAGAAGACATTACAGAAGAAACAACAGAAGACGCTGATTATACCGAATCCGAAACGTCCCAACCCAACGAGGAAGACGCAGAAGAATCCGAAAACTTAGAAAAGACAACAAACAACATAGCGGAAAACGCAGAGGAAGAAACTGACACAGAAGACTACGCCGAAGGCGAAGAAGAAGATGATGATGACGAATCAGAAGAAGAAACCGAAGCCCCCGAGGAAGAAGAAACAAGCTACCTAATGTTAATTTTCTTCGCAGTTATAGCAGGATTGGCGGCAATGATAAGCGTTGTACGATTGGTGAGGGCGGTGATTTAGCGTATGGCAGAACGTAAACGAAGAAGACGAAGTAAAAAAGAAGACCCCACCATGTACGGCGGTCAAGCCGTAATGGAAGGCGTTATGATGCGCGGGAAAACGGGGTATGCAATGGCGGTGCGCCGTCCGCGTGGCGGAATCACCATCATAGAAAAGCCGTTATCCACGGTTACGCAACGCTTTCCCATTTTAAAATGGCCGCTTATTCGAGGGGTTGCGGCGTTGTTTAGTTCTATGGCGTTGGGATTTTCGTTGACATCACAATCAGCAGACATTGCTATGGAGGGTATGACAGAAGACGAAGAACCCCCAAAAACTTGGATTGGACGGCAAGCTGCAAAGTTTGAGAATTTTCTAATAACCAAGCTTGGCGATAGGCTGAACGATTTTATAAAGGTATTAGCAATTGTATTTGCGGTTGTGATTTCGCTTGGGCTTTTTATGTTGCTTCCTGCGTTTGTTGGCACGCTTATTCCCGTTGCGCCCGCGCTTACTGGGGTTATTGAGGGGCTTGTTCGGATTCTTATTTTTGTGGGTTATGTGTTTGTAATTTCCCGCTCTAAAGATATTCGGCGGGTATTTCAGTATCACGGCGCGGAACATAAGGCGATTAATTGCCACGAATTAAAATTGCCCCTAACCGTCGAAAATGTTGCTTCCTGCAATAGGCTTCACAAGCGTTGCGGGACGAGCTTTATGTTAGTGGTTATGATTATCACTATGATTTTGTTTATCTTTGTGCCTATTCAAAATCTTTGGTTGCGCTTTGTTTCACGGATTTTATTTTTACCGCTTATTGCGGGGCTTTCGTATGAAGTTTCTGTCAAATGGGCTTCTAAGCGCGATAATTTTTTGGTACGCGCAATAATTTTCCCAGGCATGTTAATGCAACGCATGACCACTGCCGAACCCGACGACGCGCAAATTAAAGTAGCAATAACCGCACTTAACAAGGCTATTGAACAGGATTCTGGCAAACCCAAGAAAAAGAAAAAAAGTGTAAAACGTCACCCCTCAAAGCTTCGCAGACCAAAGCCTCAAAGGTTTCCGAAACAGTTGAAAAGAATGCGTTATGACGTTAGATGATGCACTGCGCTATGGCGCGAAAAAAATAGGAAAACGTGACGCAAAATTATTGTTAAGCCACATAACAGGCTACAGCACAAGCGGAATAATGCTTCACTGCCTACGAGAAATCACGGACAGCGATTTTGCGGCATATGATTCTTGTTTGGAACGGCGACGCACTGGCGAGCCGCTTCAATATATTATGGGGCAGTGGGATTTTATGGGGCTAACGCTTCGCACGGATAAACGGGCATTAATCCCACGCCCCGAAACGGAATTACTCGTAGATGCGGCACAGCCGCTTTTCGCCGATTACATGCATTCTAATCAACATGCGCGTCTCGAAGCCAGTGAAAAAAAAAGCCCCCTGCGTGTGCTTGACGTTTGCACTGGAAGTGGTTGTATCGCGCTTGCAATTGCCCGTTTAACAGATGGATTGACGGAAATCACTGCGGTGGATATTTCTGATGAAGCTTTATCTCTTGCCAAGGAAAACGCCGAAAAACTTGGACTTGCTGGACAAATTAACTTTATCAAGTCGGATATGTTGGACGCTGTTTCTGGTGAATTTGATGTAATTATTTCCAATCCGCCGTATATTCTTAGCGGCGAAATGGCAAGCCTTTCGCCAACGGTTAGGGATTACGAACCGCATTTAGCTTTAGACGGCGGCGCAGATGGTTTGGATTTCTACCGCCGACTTATTCCGCAAAGTTTCAAGGCTCTTCGAGCGGGAGGAGCATTATTTTTGGAAATAGGGCCTGTGGCTGTTTTGGAATTAATGGCAGACGCGGGTTTTGAAAATATTAACATGATGCGTGATTACGCAGAATTAGAACGAATAGTATATGGAGTGAAGCCAAATGTTTGACCGCCTAGATGAACTTGAAACAAAATTCGCCGAATTATCGGAGCAAATCAGCGACCAAGCAGTAATAGCCGACAACAGCCGTTGGCGCGAACTAATGAAAGAACACAGCGACCTAACCCCAATAATGGACGCATACCGCGAATACAAACGCCTTCGCGACCAAGTGGAAGAAGCAAAAGCCCTGTTGAATGAAGAGTCAGACGAAGACCTTCGCCAACTGGCAAAAGAAGAGATAAAAGAAGGCTCGGACGCGTTGGAACAAATAAGCGAGCAATTAAAAGTTCTGCTGCTTCCTAAAGACCCCAATGACGAAAAAAATGTAATTGTAGAAATTCGCGGCGGCGCAGGTGGCGACGAAGCCGCACTTTTTGCTGGTTCATTGTATCGTATGTATGGTCATTATGCCGAACGCCGCCGTTGGAAAACGGAAATCATGAGTTCAAACGAAAACGGCCTCAAGGGGTTCAAAGAGGTTGTGTTTATGATTCAAGGCAAAGGCGCGTACTCCCGCTTGAAATACGAAAGCGGCGTGCATCGTGTGCAACGCGTTCCCGAAACTGAATCAAGTGGACGGATTCATACATCTACTGTTACCGTGGCTGTTCTTCCCGAAGCCGAAGACCTTGATGTAAACTTGAATATGGCAGATGTTCGCGTGGACATTTATCGTTCCTCTGGTAATGGTGGGCAAAGCGTAAACACTACGGATTCCGCTGTTCGCGTAACGCACGTACCATCGGGCATTGTAGTCGCCTGTCAAGATGAAAAATCCCAACTAAAAAATAAAGAAAAAGCCCTAAAAATTCTACGCGCTCGCCTTTATGATATGGAGCAAGAACGCCAACACTCCGAACTAAGCGCGGAACGTCGCAGTCAAATAGGCAAGGGCGACCGTAGCGAAAAAATTCGCACCTACAATTTCCCCCAAAGCCGCGTAACCGACCATAGAGTATCACTAACCCTACACAAACTAGACGCAGTTCTCGACGGTGATTTAGATGAAATTCTGGACACATGCATCACCCACGACCAAGCAAAGAAATTACAAGGCGCAGGGTGATTAGGGCGTGTTCCCACTGCGAAAATGGCACGCTTTTTGGTCAAATTCACAACAAAGGAGTTTGCAAATTGGGGAATTTCATTGATACAATTGAGAAGGCGATGGAGTTTATATATGGTACATCGTGGAAGGGAAGTCTGCTTGGGCTGTCGCGAATTACGGAACTTATGCGTCTAATGGGCGACCCGCAGAAGCAATTGAAATTTGTTCATATTGCGGGGACAAATGGAAAAGGTTCGACAGCGGCAATGCTTGCTAGTATTTTGACGGAGGGAGGGTATAAGACGGGGCTTTATACGTCGCCATATCTGCATAAATTTAGCGAGATGATACAAGTGAATGGCGTTTCCATTTCCGACAAGGAACTAATTTCGCGTACCTCGGAATTACAGGAATACACAAAAAAAATGGCAGACGCGCCCACAGAATACGAAATAATAACAGCACTGGCACTGCTACACTATCACCACCAGCAGTGCGACATAGTTGTACTGGAAGTGGGATTGGGAGGACGGATAGATTCCACAAACGTAATAGACACGCCCGAAGTAGCAGTAATCACAGCAATCGGGCTAGACCACATGGAACAGCTTGGCGGCACTGTAGAAAAAATCGCTGGCGAAAAAGCGGGAATCATCAAGCCAAACGGCGTTGCTGTCTGTCACCCGCAAATATTTTCGGTCGAGCAGGTGATTCGCGAAAAATGCGCGGAAACAAACACGCATGTCACCTTCGTAGCAGACGACCTCGTTCCGCTTAAAAGCCGAAACTACGACGGGCAAGTATTCGACTACGGCGGTTTTGAGAATTTAACAATCCCGTTGCTGGGAGAACATCAGCTTCGTAATGCGTCGGTGGTTATAGAAGTCGTGAAAGCACTAAACGCACGCGGCTGGTCTATCTCCGACAACGCATTAAAAAACGGCCTTCGCAACACAAGTTGGGCTGGTCGTTTTGAGGTTTTGATGAAAAGCCCCGTCTTCGTAGCAGATGTAGCACATAATCCGCAGGGCATTCAAGCTACCATGAGTACAATGCATTCGCTGGATTGCGCGTTTTATCCGATTATTATTTTCGGAGTGCTGGCGGATAAAGATTATGAAAAAATGGCGGAAATACTAATTCCATATTCAAATGGATTTATCTTGGTAACGCCAGAAAACCCACGCGCATTACCCGCCGCAGAACTGGAGCAATGCATAAAACGGCTAAACAAAACCATAGAAACAACTGTTTGCGAAACTCTTGAGCAAGCTGTCAAACACGCGCTGGAAATAGCCACGGAAGATGACAGAATATGCGCATTAGGTTCGCTTTCAATGATTGGAAAAATCCGAAATATAGTAAAGGGGCAATGAATATGAATCACACAAAAAAATTAGTAATAATGGCATTACTAATTGCAATGTCAATTGTACTTACACGGTTACTAATGATAGAGCCAACCCCCGCAATAAGAATCAGTTTCGGGTTCGCACCCATTGTGCTAATGGCAATGCTTTTTAAGCCTGCCTACGCAGGAATAGGAGCGGCAGTTGCAGATGTTGTGGGCTTCTTTATATTCCGACCAGCGGGAACATTTTTCCCAGGGTTTACGCTTACGGCGTTTTTGATGGGGGTTACTTACTGGGCGTTTTTGCGCAATTACCCTGTTAAAATGTGGCGCGTTTGTGCCGCCGCATTGATTGTCACCATTGGGTTAAACTTGATTTTGGATACAATTTGGCTTACGATTATTCTTAGAGAAGGCGTTGTTGCGCTAATCCCTCAACGGGTAATTCGTACTGCGGTTATGCTTCCTATTCAAGTTGTCACGATACGTTTTCTGGTAAGCGAAAGATTTCGGGCTATTTTGCCTATGCACAAAAAACAGCACAAACATGAATCTTTCACGTTTGTGCCGCCATCTTTGGATATGGAACTTGAATAATTAAAGCTTAAAACTTAGCACCAACCACCGCTAAGGCGGCTTGAAGCTGTACATCTTCGTCCAGCGTTAAGCCGCCTATTCTGCGGCTTAGAGATTCTGGCATTTCTATTATTACGTGGGGTTCAATGCCTATTCCGTGAATGGATTCACCATTTGGGGTGAAATATTTTTGCACGGTTAATTTGATTGCAGTGCCGTCAGAAAGGTGTAGCAGATTTTGCACGATTCCTTTGCCGAATGTTTGCTCACCAACGATTGTTCCCATTTCGGTATCGCGAATCGCGCCGCTTAGAACTTCCGACGCAGACGCGCTACGTTCGTTTACCAACAAAACCAGCGGCAAGCCCAGATAACTTGCGTCCGAGTATGAATTTTCGCGCCTGCCCTGCGCGTCCACTGTGTAGACGATAATTCCTTCGGGGATTAGTCTATCTGTGATGTCGTTTACGGTACATAACAGACCACCAGGGTTATTACGTAGGTCGATAATCAAGCCCTTCATGCCACCTGCATAAAGCTCCGCAACCGCCGCATCAAATTGCCCTGTGGTTACGCGGTCAAAGCTTTCTATACGAATATACCCCACCGCGCCAGCGTCCGTATACATCATTTCGTGGAAAACTGTCGGGACTTCCACGCGTGCGCGAACTATTGAAATATCCTTACGTTCATGCTCGTAAGGGCGCAGAATTGTTAGCGTAACTGTCGTATTCATTGGCCCAGTTATCATGCCTACTACTTCCTCGCGGGTACGTCCAGCGACTTCTACGCCGTCCACGGCTATGATTCTATCCCCAGGCAAAACCCCCGCCAATGCCGCTGGTGCACCTTGAAACGTCGTGGCAATTGTAACATACGGGTCGTCGGGTTCAACAGAAACCATCACGCCAATGCCCACAAAAGTGCCTTCCGTTCGCGCATAAAACGCCGCAAGTGCCTCCGCATCAAAATATTGCGTATACGGGTCGCCAACGCCTTCGAGAAATCCCCTGTACATATTTTCCAGCATCTCGTCCTTATCAAAAGGCACTATCGAAAACCTATTCAACACTCCATAAATTTCCATGATTTTGGTGTTTGGATCCATTCCGCTCCAACGCACCTGTCTGTTGTACACAATAATTCCCGCAAATGTAATTAACAACACAATCGCCGTCATCACACTGCCGAATCCAACCCCCGTTAAAAACGTTTTTCTATTTTCCATAATCTCCTCCTAAGCTCCCCTGGGCTTCTCCACATTATATGTACCACTGTCCAAGAATAGTATAAAGCTTGTATCTAGCGGTAAATGTCATAAACTGTAATTGTAAACTGCAATTTGTTTACAAAGAAGGGCTTGTACTAAAAAAACATTTCTGCTACAATGACAAAAATTGGAAACGAATGACAGGAGGCCACAACAGTGAGCGACAAAAAAATGAGTATCTTAATGGCAGATGATAACAAGGAATTTTGTGATGCCATAATCAACTACCTAGGCAAACAGCCCGATATGGAGGTAGCTGGTGTAGCATATGATGGTATGGAGGCCATACAAAAAATCCAAGCCCTAAAACCCGACATTGCAATTATCGACGGCGTAATGCCAAAGCTAGACGGCTTAGGTGTGTTGGAAAAACTGAATCTATTAGAACCACAAGAATACGCCCCAATATGCATAATCCTTTCCGCAATCACGCAAGACAAAATTACACAAAAAGCAATCGAACTTGGCGCAGAGTATTACATAGCCAAGCCTTTTGACCTAGAAGCCCTAGTATCAAGAATCCGCCAGCTAAAAGAACAACTGAAATCCCCAATCCAAAAAGGTGTAGGCGCAAGAAGCCGTCAAAATAAAGAAGTAAACCTCGAAACAAAAATCACAGGAATTTTACATGAAATAGGTGTTCCCGCACACATTAGGGGTTATCACTACATGCGCGAAGCAATAATGATGGCAGTAAATGACTTAGACATTCTTAACTATATCACAAAAGAACTGTACCCCACAATCGCCCGAAAATGCAACACAACCCCTTCCCGCGTAGAACGCGCAATCCGCCACGCAATAGAGGTGGCGTGGAGTCGCGGCAAAGTAGAAATAATAGACTCCCTTTTTGGCTACACAATATCCAACCACAAGGGCAAGCCAACCAACAGCGAGTTCATAGCGTTAATAGCAGACAGGCTAAGACTTGAGTTAAAAGCCGGATAGGCGGGCGGCACAGCCGCATTTCGCCGATGTCATGTATTGGTAGGCTAAGTGTACGTCTCGAAGCCATGAACTATATAAAATCAAGGGCGAAGGTAGACCAGCGCGAACATGCGTACTGGTTAATTCTTCGCTCTTTTTGGTTGGACTTTACTTGCTGTCTTTTGACTTGGCGTGCTATTCGCCTGCTTCGTGCAGACTGCGAAGACGGCGGGCAAGTGCCGTATTTCGGCTGGTAACGCGGTTGTTGTCAATCATGCGGTGCATAGTTTCTGGTGTGCCTACTAGGATTGCTAATTCTTTTGCGCGGGTAACGGCGGTGTATAGAAGATTGCGAGTTAGAAGCATGGGCGGGCCGCTGAATACTGGGATAATTACGGCGCGATATTCGCTGCCTTGGGACTTGTGGACGGTTACGGCGTAGGCAAGTTCTAGTTCGTCTAGTTGGGAGAAGTCGTAAACCACTTGACGGCCATCATCAAAACGGACGGTTAGACCTGTGTCATCGTCTATGCGGTTGATTATGCCCATGTCGCCATTAAAAACGCCTTCGCCAAAGTCAATTCTTGTGCCTTTTGCGTTGAAAGTTTCCCATGATGCGTCGTAGTTATTGCGAATTTGCATCACCTTGTCGCCCTCGCGGAAAATTGTCGCGCCGTATTCGCGTTCGCGTTTTTCTATGTTGGGTGGATTTAGGCGGGCTTGTAGTACGGCGTTTAGATGGGTTACGCCTAGGGTTGACTTTCGCATTGGGGTTAGCACTTGAATATCTTGACGCGGGTCTAGGCCCTTGTATGCGGGTAGACGCGTTTCTAGTAACTCCAAGATTGCTTGCGTTACCCCTTCGGGGTTCTGGCGGCGCATGAAAAAGAAATCTTTTTCCTTGTCGTTGGTGGCGGGGTATTCGCCTTTGTTTATGCGGTGAGCATTCATTATAATCGCGCTTTCTGCGGCTTGACGGAAGATTTCGGTTAAACGCGCCACGGGTAGGCAGTTGGAAGTTATTATATCCTTGAGGACATTCCCCGCACCTACTGATGGTAGCTGGTCTACGTCGCCCACTAGAATTAGGCGCGTGCCTTCGGCTACTGCGTCTAGTAGGCTTTTCATTAGCTGAATATCCATCATGGAGGATTCGTCTACAATTAATACGTCCGTTTCCAGCGGGTTTTCTTCGTTGCGGTTGAATACCTGTCGGCGGGAATCTGTGGATATGAATGAGACTTCCAGTAAGCGGTGAATTGTTTTTGCTTCATGCCCTGTTGCTTCGGACATACGTTTTGCGGCGCGTCCTGTTGGCGCGGCTAGGGTTATTGATAATTTTTGATGCTCCAGCAAGCCTATGATTGTGTTGATTGCCGTGGTTTTTCCCGTTCCAGGCCCGCCAGTTAGAACCAACACACCCTGCGTTATTGCCGACAAAACCGCGTCGCGTTGTCCTTCCGATAGCGTGATTTTTGTTTCACGCTCTAGGTCGGAGATTGTGCTTAGGTGTTTTTTGCGGGTTTTTGGCGTTTCGGAATTATCGCTACCTGCGGCGTTTAAGGCGGTTAGTTTTCGCGCTACCTTTAGTTCGGCGTAGTACAGCATACTTATGAATACTAACGGCTCTGGGTCGTCGTCTAGCTTCTCGCGAATTATATGACGTTCCATTTGCATTCTTGATAATTCGTTTTCCACTAGCGATTTGTCGCATAGCAACAATTCCGACGCTTGATGGGATAGCGCGCTGGTTGGCATGTATGTATGCCCTTCATTTGTGGCTTCCCATAGGCAATGCCGCACGCCAGCCGATATTCTTGCAGGCGAGTCGCGGGAAACTCCTATTCTGTACGCGATTGCATCGGCCGTTTTAAAGCCTATTCCGTCGATGTCATCTGCTAGGCGATAGGGGTTTTGTTTGATTATTTCGATTGTTTCATCTTTGTACCGCTTGTAAATTTTCATTGCCATTCCTGCGGTGATTCCGTACTCTTGCAGAAATAACATTGCGCGGCGTTGGTCGTGTTGCGCGTGGAAACTTTCGGATATTTGTATTGCTTTTTTAAGACTTACCCCGCGTACCCGAGAAAGCTTTTCTGGGTCGTTCTCTATTATGGTAAAAGTGTCTTCGCCAAAACGGGCTACTATTAACTTTGCCGTTTTCGCGCCTATTCCTTTTATTAACCCAGATGCAAGGTATTTTTCGATTCCTGCCAAAGTGCTAGGTTGCACACGCTCCGAGTGTGTCACCGCGAACTGTCGTCCGTATTTTGGATTTTGTACATAATTGCCTTTTACACTTATGCTTTCGCCTTCCAATGGGGTAGACAAATGCCCCGTACATGTTATGTCGAGGTCGTCCTCGTCTATGTCGGGGTCGGGGTCAGTTAGGTTGGGTCGCAAAATAAACACTGTGTACCCGTTTTCCTCACTGTGGTAAATTATACTTTGTATCATGCCTTGCATGGCGGTTGTTGTGTTCTCGTATATATTCATAATGGACATTGTATCAGATTTTGTCCGTTTTCAAAACAGCAGAAAATTATCCGCCAACTCAATTTCGTGCTGGTTGTAAATTTTCAAAAACTATTTGCGAAATTTGTAATCTTGTGGTAGACTTATAAAAAAATACTTTTAGGAATGGCGGGATAGCTATGAAAAGCAAGGAACTTAACATTCAAATTGGCGGTAGGGTAAAAGAAGTGCGCAAGGCCTTTGGGGTATCGCGAGACGAACTCGCACAAGTGCTGGATTTATCCGTGTCACACATTGGGCTAATTGAGCGTGGCGAAAGAGGGCTTACAGTACAAAAATGCTTATATCTGTGCGACGCTTTAAGCATACCCATGGAGTACATCATAACAGGGGAAGGCGAAGCACCTACCCAAAAAAACATCGAAACCCTACGCAAAAAAAAGAACCAACTCACCGACCACGAATGGGAACTGCTTGGCGATTTGATAAAAACATATTCACTAATCGCGCCAGCAAAAAGAAACGCAGACCTCATTTTCGAGGGTCTGCGCTTCATGGTGACACATTATGCAAAAGCCCAAGCTAATATTTAGGGAGTTTGTCGCAAAACATTATTGTGTTCACTGATGCTTTCTGGACTTCGGTTAAAGGGGATAGCATTTTATCTTCTTGAAGCCGAGCCAGTACATATGTTACGAAATCTTGAGCGGCTAGGCTGTTGGTGTGCCAACTTCGTAGTATGTCTTGCAGATGCGCTGGGAAATTTTGTTTTTCTAGGTCGTATAGCTTTTGGTCTAGTTCGTCGCTCATTTTTTCTAATGACGGCGGCGGTGCAGGTAGCGTTTCTTTGAACTCGCCCTCTTGGTTGGACGTGATTACCATGTTTATATAGTCGGTGTTGTTTTCGGGGACTAGGTAATTTTTGTCGTATAGGCGTTTGAAATGGTCGGCGTTTGCAGGTGACTTGGTTAGTTTGCCGTCCATGTAGTTGTATAGGTTTACATAGTCTTCGTAGCGATTTTCGTTGTAGTTGGCGGTTCGGTTGTCGAAGTAAGATTTTAATTGCCACGAACTTACTACGTCTTCTGGGCTGTCACCCCAACGGGTCATGTTGCTTGATGCTGTGTATTTTGATAGGTTGTAACTTAGTTCGCCTACTTCGTTTGCACGAGACAAGACTGCACCTGCTATATAATCGCCACCGTCTTTGCGCTTTACGCGAAGCCTTGACGTGTAAAATGTGTCGGGCTTGAAGCTAAGTTTATTCAAGCAGGCAAATGAAATTATCGTCCAGTTTAGAAGATTTTCGTCGCCATTGGGGGTGTAGATGTCGCTGCGGTTTTTCAGCGATTCCAGCACCAGAGGAATGTATTGTTCGCATACAAGTTTTGCGGCATCTTTTAATAGACCTGTCCGACAACTAACGAACGCATCTAAAATTGTATAAGCTTGCAATTAATTTAACCCTAAGCAAGCCTCGTTTACCTTTGCCGCGATAAGTTTCTTTGCAAATTCTGAAGATT
>WQVV01000006.1 GCA_009785665.1 Defluviitaleaceae bacterium | reverse complement strand
TCTGTGAGATTGGTTTGGCGCATGAAAATAAATTTTTGTCTAAATTTAGGTTCTCTGGTCTGTTGTACAGGTATTTGGTAGAATGACTATTGTGCAAAATTACTACAAATTAGAATGCCGTGCTAAAAAAATTTGACAACGTACATTGTTGTATGCTTGAATAATTTCTAAGAAAAAGACCGCAAGCACAAGACCGTTTTCAACTGAAACAACTATACTTAGTAGGAGGAACTACTTAATAACAAATATCCATGAAAATATATGCAAATATAATGTCAGTGCATAAATATCATTATATAATAAGTCATGCGATATAAGATAGGTGAGTTTGCGGCAAGATTGAATGTTCACACTGACACGCTAAGACGTTGTGACAGTAACGGGAAATTGGTAGCACAACGTAGTGTGGGCGGAACAAGATATTACACTAATGAACATTTCCAAAAGGCGTTGAGGCTTGAACTTGAAGATAAGCCGAAGAAAAACGTGATTTACTGCCGTGTGTCCTCTCCCAATCAAAAGGACGATTTGCAAGGTCAAATACAGGCAATGGAAACATTTGCGTCGAGGTCTGATTGCTGAAACAATAACCGAAATCGGAGGTGGAATGAACTTTTCCCGCAAAAAGTTTACAAAGTTGATAACGGACATTATAAGCGGTGAAGTGGGTACGATTATTGTGGCACACAAAGACAGGCTTGCGCGGTTTGGGTTTGAAATAGTAGATAATCTTGCAAAACAATATGGTTGTGAAATAATCGTTGTGAATCAAGAAGAATTAAGCCCACAGCAAGAAATGGTGGAGGACTTAATGGCGATAATACACACGTTTTCGTGTAGGCTTTATGGTTTGCGAAAATACAAAAAGGCAAAGGACGTGTTGGGTGATGAAGCGAGCGCACAAGATAAGGCTTTACCCAAATAACGTACAGCGAAGAGCACTATTGCGCCATTGTGGCTGTGCACGTCTTGCTTATAATGTTTGCCTTGCCAAATGGAATGAAGATTACACCAAGAACATCAAGCATAACTACTATTCAGTAAAAAAGTGGTTTAACTCAATCAAACGTGAGCAATATCCGTTTGTGTACGATGTCAGCAAGTGGGCAACAGAAGCGGCAATAGCAGATTTAGCCAGTGCGTTCAAAAAATTGTATTCCAAACAAAATGCACACCCGACATTTCACAAAAAAGGAATCCGCGACAGTTTCCGTATAGACGGCAGTGTCATAAAAATTTGCGGCAATACGCTCTATTTGCCTAAAGGATTGTGTTTGCGTATGGCAGAACCATTGCGCTACGAACCCGAAAAAATCTACAACGTGACAGTAAGTAAAACAGCAGACAGGTGGTTTGTATCAATTCAATGCGAAGTACCCGAAAGCAAAAACCAAGTCGAGGGTGCAATAGGCATAGATTTAGGCATAAGCAAACACGCAACATTATCTGACGGTAAGGTGTTTGAGAACATAAAACTTGAACACAAATACTGTCGTAAGTTGGCAAGAGCGCAACGTAATCTGCACCGCAAGCAGAAAGGTAGCAACAACCGCCGCAAGGTACAAAAGCGACTTTCAACAATCTACTGGCGCATGGCAAACAAAAGAAATGACAATATACACAAGTTTACAAGCGCAGTAACCACCATATACGCCACGATATGCCTTGAAGATTTGAACGTAGCAGGAATGCTTAAAAATCACAAACTTGCAAAAGCGGTATCTGATGTAGCCTTTGGCGAAACAAGGCGGCAATTTGAGTACAAGGCGAAGAAAGTGCGAATAGTAGGACGGTATGAGCCTACAACAAAGCCTTGCTGTGAATGTGGCAAAATACACGAAATGCCTTTAAACAAGCGACGAATGGTGTGCGATTGCGGCAATGACAAAGACCGCGACCATAATGCGGCAATAAATATATTACAGTTAGCGCAATAGAAACAACTACCGATGGCTTGTCGGGAAGTTAAAGCCTGTGGACAAGTCAAAGACTTGGGTGAAGCAGGAATCTAGTTGCAATCTATCTTTGCATAGATATGCGTAAATTTAGAAAGGCAGGATATTCAATGTTGTGTACAGCATGTGGAAGCCCTAACAACGAGAGTGCCGTTTTTTGTGAAAACTGCGGCACAAAAATGGAAAGCATCGAAACCGCAACAAATAGCGAGGTAGAAGTACCAAGCGAAGAGGACAACATAGATGCACCCCTCGTGTACGAACAGCCAACAAATGAACAGGCGGAAGCCACAGAAACAACAGAAGCAGTGGAGACAGTTGAGGTAATGGAAGCAGTAGAAATCACTCCGCCTGAAATCTTGTCAGTCGAGGTTACGCCGCCGTCACAGCCCGAAGTTCCCCTCGTTGATGTTGCATCACCACCGTCAGAAGTCCTACCCGTTGAAATTGTCCCGCCGCCGCCACCTCCAATGGAAATTGCGCAAGCGGAAGCAGTGGAAATGGAAATCTCAGTTGTTGATACACCGTTGCCCAACAGCACCGAACGTACATCGGAATCGACAGCAAAAGAAGAATCCCCTGCTCGCAAAGGCGTAATGACCATAGGCCCTATCACCATAGACGCAACTAACGAAGATGGTGCGTTTATGCGATTTGGAACGCGTGAGGTTAAGGCGCGATTAATTTTCTTGGTGCTTTCGGGAATGCTGGCGTTTATGTTCTTTATGCCTATTTTCCGCATTCCTGTTGATTGGTGGAATTTCCGCTGGATAATGGGTGTTACAGCGTTCTTTGGTGCGCGTGGTGGTAGTCGTGGTGCGTATGGTGCAATTTTTATTTTGATATTTCCTGTTTTGGTTGGTTTGCTTTTCTATTTTAAAACGCAGGTTCAATCGCAGGTGCTTTTTATAAAGAATAATTTGTATGTTTTCGCCACTGGTGGATATGTGCTTGGATTCTTTGCAATGCTCTTGTCTCGCGGAACGGTGCGTGGTGTTTATGGCTCGCTTGCAGGCGGAACTATTTTCTTCTGGTTTTTCTTGCTTTGTTATTTAATTGTGATTGCGTTTACTGCTTTGTTTATGCTGTCATCTAAGGGGATTGGGTTTAATGTTGATTTATCGCCAAAACCAGTTCCAATTCCTCCCGTTCCAATGGGTGGCGAAAGCCCCCATGCGCAACAGGCTTCGCATACGGGCGCGAATATGAATAATGGTGCGCAGTATGCATCGGGCGAGGCGGTTTACGGCTCTGTTGTAAATAATTATATCGGGGTGCAACGTAGCGGAATTGAAGTACTATTGCTTACGATTGTTACTTGCGGTATTTACGGCATTTACTGGTACTATACCGTAATACAAGACATCAACAGCGCAGCAGGCGAAGAACGCGTTAGTGTTGTAATGCTTGTTTTGGGAATTTTCTGCTTCCCTGTGTATTGGGTAATGCTTTATCAAATTGACTCAAACCTAGCCCGTCTGGCGCGGGAAAACGGTACGCACTACAAAGAAAACTTTATTTTGTGGTTGCTTTTGTCGTTTGTAGCTGGTGTTGGCGGAATTGTAGCTATGTTCCAAATTTGCGGCGGGCTTAACGACCTTTGGACAAAACGCGCATGGACAATGTATAACAATCAAGGCTGATGAGAAAGAATATGCTTTACGCTGTTTTAGGCTTGCTTTTTTGGCTGGCTGTATCGGCGTTTGCGGGGACGCTTTGTTGGATTCAAGCCCTTATCGGATTCCCCTGCCCCAGTTGCGGCTCTACACGAGCCGCAATTGAACTGGTGCAGGGGAATTTTTTTACTGCTTTACAATGGCATCCGCTTATTTTACTCTCGCTGGTTCTTCTGCCCTACGCCGTATTCCGAATAGCAACAGCAAAACACAAACCGCTCTCCTCCGTAGAAAAGTATATTCTTCTTGGAATTGGCGCGTTGTACATTGTAGTTTTTATCGTGCGTATGATTTTTCTTTTTCCGCATACGCCCCCAATGGTTATGCATGATGGAACGGTTATTCGCAGAATTTTTCGATTGCTTGGATTATTATTTTAGGAGGAATTTTATGCGTAAACTAGCGTTGCTGGCAGTACTTATTGTAATCTTAGCGTCTTGTGGGCGAGGGGAGGAAGAACGTGAAGTTGCATACGCCTACTACGAAATTGCTATGCAAGCGCGTCCAGAACATGAGTCGCTTTGGGTGTACCCAACAATCCGCCGCGTATGGGAGTACTATTCCACCATTGACGATTCAATGCCTATCTATGGAACTAACTGGCAAGTAATCGTCGCGCCTATTTTTCATGAAATAGGGGAGTTTATCGAAGAAATCACAGAACCAGTAGCCCTTGTGCGTCTTGACGATTACAACGGAAACGAGCAATGGGGCGTAATAAACACAGCGGGATATTTTGTAGTGCAACCGATTTTCTGCGAAATAGGGGATATTGTATTTCGATACGACGCGTTGCACTTTGCTGCTGTGCGAAAAAATGGTTACTGGGGTGTAATCAGTGGTGCGGGACAAATTTTAGTTCCGTTGGAGTTTCCCCGATTGCGCTTTACTGATTACGATTTCGTGATTACGTATGTACCAAACCAGCCGCACTATCTGCGGGGGTTCTATTTGAGGGGTTTATTTGATTTAAGAACGGGCGAGGAAATCAAGTTACCTGTGTTTAGTTCTATAAGCATAATTGCTGAAGACATAATATCCGCTAACGACGGAGTACATTTCCAACATTTTAACCGCGAAGGGCAACAAATACTTATGGAAGCAATACCACACCAGACCACTCCACGGCAAACACCATCACCGCCGCCATCAATTCCGCATATTGGTGGAAATCATCTGCAATACCCAATTTTCCGCGAATGGGATGGCGAGCGTTATTTGTTTGGCGTAGAAAGTTGGAGCAGGCATGAGATAGCCCCTGCAATTTATGATGCAATTGCGCCATTCTCGTCTGGAATTGCGGCGGTGGGCATAGGCGACCCAAGCGGTTCTATAAAATGGGGGCTACTCAATGGTGACGGTGAAATCATACTACCGATAGAGTATTCGGAAATCGCAACAGTTCAAAGAGGGATTAGCCGTGTGAGAAAAGGCGAGTATTGGGGATTCATAAACGAAGACGGAACATTTGAAGTCCCCATGGAAATTCCATTTGACTGGGTAGACTATCGCCCCTGCGCCCACGGGCGAATATTAATAGAACACAACCGAAGACTAGGAATCATACAGCTACAAGACCCACCAATCCAGCTAACGCCAGAACAACGCGGCGGAGTCAACTGGACACTACTTACAGAGCCGATATTTGCTTCTGCAACGCCATTTGTATATGGAACGGCGGCAGTGCAAACAGGCGGAAGGTGGGAACAACCTCGCTGGGAACTAATCGACAAACATGGAAATTTCTTACCAACACCGCCAACATCAGACGAAATAACCCAACGAAGAAGAGGTACTTTTCACCAAACAGAGGAAGCTGGATTACGCGCAGCAGATATACCAACAGACAGCGCAGTGGAATTTCTAAGTGAAACACGCGTCTTAATAGTTACCGAAATAACGCACAGCGGCAGGCGTTTGTATAGTTTGGCTAATATTGAAACGGGTGAATTATTTGCGCAATTGCCTTGGACATACAATCGTGTTTACCCTTTTGCGAACGGATTGGCAATAATACGCGCACAAACGTCATTTTCAAACCGCTTTGGGGTCATTGATTACTATGGTAATGAAATCATATCGCCCAGTTACAGTTATGAAAATATAAGAATTTTCGACGAGTTTATTGTTACGCGCCGTAGCCTCTCTGGAAACAATCAAATGGTAGGGATATACAATCACCAAGGTGAAATGATTTATGATATTCGTAGCCCAGCGGAAAGGGTACATGTAGGGCAAACAACGCGAGGAATATTGGTGCGAAGATTCTACAACAATACCGTGGGACTAATTGGCACGGACACAATGCGGGTATCAATACCAACAGGGTTGTTTACAGAAATTCACGAGTATGCGTATGGTGTGGCAGTTGTATCAGTAGGCGGTTATGGCAAGAACCGCCGAATGGGTTTAATAGAAGTAGCAACAGGACGAATGATAATACCAACAGAAAAAACCGAAATAAGAATACTTTGCCAAGACATGATAGCAGTAAGACATGGCGGCCAAATGATATGGGACGATGATGGGTTGCGAGCTGAGGGTGGTCAAGTTGGTATTATAAATAGGGAAGGCGAAGAAATTGCCCCACCAATATTTCGCAATGCAAGACCATTCTCCCAAGGAATAGCAATTGTAGAAAACCAAGACGGACAGGGATTAATAAACCAAATGGGCGAAATTATTCTGCCACTGGAGTTTGCATCAATAGAATACCCCGAACACGATTTAGCACAGATAAACAAGGGTAGATATTGGAGTTGGAGAAGCTTTTCGCCCACTATAACATATGGTTACTGGGGCATAATCAACAGAAGCGGCAATATTGTAGTTCCTCCCACCATGCCTTTCGCATGGGTGGGTACACCTTCGCCAGAAGGCATAGCAACAATCGAACATAATGGTAGAGTCGGATTCATTCAGATAGACCCCTCGCCCATAGAGTATATACAAACTAATCATGTGCATGTATCAGAATTGCCAGAAGCACCACAGATTTCCACGCTAGGCGATTTACCACGATACGGAACAAACTGGCGGCTAGTAACAGAGCCTATATATCAATGCCCAAGCGAAATAGACATACAGCATTGGTCGCGTGAGCGCGATTTTAGCAATTACGGAATGCAAGTGATTCTTGAGCGAGTGGGCGAAAGCTATAGGCAAGGCGTAAAGGAAATTGAAACAGGGCGGATTATCGTAGAGCCAATCAATATATACGTGTGGGTGTTGTGTCCATATATGATTGCCGTAATGCCAGAAGGCGAAACTAAATACGACGAATGGTATCAGCCTCACCTAATAGGAAAATGGGGAATCATAGACGCAAATACAGGGCAGGAAATAGCCCCCGTTATGTACGATGCAATATCTTCGTTCTCGCATGGAATAGCCAAGGTATTCATAGGCGAACACCCACTACACCCCCGATGGGAACCTTTTGTTGGGCAATGGGAGCTAATGAATCGCGAAGGCGAAATAATCCTCCCCATAGAATACAACGAAATAACCACATGGCGCGGTGGTTTAATGCGAGCAAACAGAGGTGGGCATTTTTACTGGGCATTAGGAATGGACGATGGCGCGTATTTTGAAACATTCGGCGGTTACTGGGGATTCCTAAACCACGACGGAACATGGGCAGTCCCCCCAGAAATCCCATTCGACTGGGTCGGACACCCCTGCCCAAACGGGCTAGTAATGATTGAACAAGACCGCCGACTAGGCATAATCCAGATAGAATTTTAGGGCGTGTTCCCACTACAACCGTACAACATCAATACTATAAATAAAAAACGAAACAGATGCACCTTGGGCGTTTGTGGTAATTCTTAGGGCTTTTAATCTTTCTACTTCGGATTGTGTTAGAGTGTGTACTAGGGTAAATTCCATATCTTTGTGAATTTTCATATTACTACGCCAGTTATACCCAGGAATGCCCTGCATTGTAATTTCCGAGCCTTCTGGAACATCACCGTCCACGCGTCCAGATACGGTAACTTTATATTGATTGCCCACGCGAAGGTCAAGGCGGGCAAGATTAATGTCTATTCCATCGAAATCTTTTGCGCGATTCGTAACAAAAATCGCGTTAGAGCTTCCGCGTTTGAAAACGCTAAGACTAGGTTCCCCCGACCGTAAAACGTACAATGTATTTTCAAAAGAGCTTGAGCCATCGGCGTTCATCCATTGCAGATTGGGGTCATCAACAAGGGAATATACTGTGGTGCGAGTATCCGCGCCTTCGTCTTCTGCAATGTCTCTGCGGGTAATCAGAATGCTGTCGATATAAAAATCCATCAAGGGAGCTTGAACGCCCCACCCAATGGTATGCATAAGAAAGGTCTTGTCCAATTCAGAAGCTTCCAAAAGATGCGACAGCGCGAACACAGAATCAGGCGCGATACTATGCGACAACTGCACCCCACCAGAAGCAAGCAGCGCGATACTCCAGCTAGAGCCAACAATAACACCATCACCAACACGCCCAGTAATAGTAAGCCTATCGCCTTCTTGCAAGTTGGGAATTTCGCGCAGATGCATATAAATACCCGAGCTTCTGTCAGCGCGTTCTGTAAGCAGAAGGGTTTTTACATCTTCAACAAGTTCAACTTTAGCCATAGTGTGAGGTGCGCGTATTACAGAAATAAATCCGCTACCATTAAACTCGCCCAACTTAGCATTCTCCAACATCTCTTGTGAATCAAACAGAATTAACACTACAACCTACTTTCTGACAAAAGAAAAAGATTAAAAGATTCAGACCTTGGGAGCGTTGCCCCCAATACCCCCACAAGGGGACACAGTCCCCTTGACCCCTGTCGTTTGTAATTTTTATCTGGCTTCGAGACGTATGGTGGATTTGGATATGGGTTGGCGGCGAAAAGCGGCTGCGCCGCTAGTTTGTTAGGTCTGTTAGGAATTTGTCGATTTCTTCGTTTACTTTCTCGAAGTTGCTGTGTAGTAGGCCAGCGGTTATGTTGTCTAGTAGGGTTCTGGTTTCTTTTGTCCATGGGTATTCTTTTAGTTTGTCTAGCGCGGTGCGAGCAGGCTTCTTTTGATAGTTTTCGCACGCTTCGTAAATTTCAGAAAGACCTTCTCGTAGAAGGAAGGTGTCTTCGTCTGATGCGTCTATGCTTGCGGCTTCTTTGGGGGATAATGCGGTTACAACGTCGCGAAGGTCTTCTAAAAATCTTGGAGTTTCTGAACGTACTATGCTTGTATGATTGTCGCGCCCTGCTTGTTCTAGGCTTGCGGCAATGCTGGATAACTGAGTTTTGCCTACGTTTGCTAAGGCAGATTTCATGCCATGAGTGTTTATTGTGTATAGTTTGTATTCCTCAGTTGTCCAGTCTGGGTTTTGCAGAAGGGCTTCCAATATGCCTAGTGCGCGTTCTGCGTCGCGAAGGAAGGAATCCACAAGCGCGGAAGAAAGATTATCTGATGCAAGTGGGGAAGCTTCTTTTGCGGCGGCCAACACCTCTGGGGATTGCTTATCGCGAATTAGGCTCATAAGATAGCCATTCATTTTGGTGACATCTATTGGTTTTGATATAAAACCCGAAAATCCGCTGGACATAAACAGTTCGGCTTGCCCTAGGATTGTGTTTGCGGTTAGCGCGACAATAGGCATGTTATAACCCATATCCATGATTGTTTTGGCTGTTTCTATGCCGTCTAAATCAGGCATCATATGGTCCATGAATATGATGTCAAAACGCTTGCCCGCTTTTATTTTATCAATGGCTTCAAAACCGCTGGCGGCAGTTTCCACGGTTAGACCGTAGGGGACAAGCAACCCCTTCGCAACAAATAGGTTGCTTTCCACATCGTCGACAACTAGGACTGTTCCGTAAGGCATATGCTCGTAAATAAAGTTATGACGTTTTTGGAAAGCACGTTGCGAAAGCTGGAAGTTTTGCAAATTGCTAACAATATCTTTGCCCAGCATTTGTTTACTGCCAACCTTTTGCGGCAGACGCACGTAGAAAGTTGAACCACTACCCATTTCACTTTTCGCGGTGATTTCGCCCTTCATCATGTCAATCATGCGATTAGTGATGTTCATTCCAAGGCCTGTGCCTTCAATTAGGCGATTATTAGATTCGTTGAAGCGGATATACTCGCTTTTGAAAAGCGAAGCCAATTGGTCTTCTGTCATGCCCTGCCCGCTATCTTGCAATTCGATTGCTAGAATTGCATCGTCGCGTTTGCCGCGTTCGATGTTGAAGGTTAGGTTTACTTCGCCTGCCTTTGTGTACTTAAACGCGTTTGACAGGATATTGTTCAAAACTTGCTTAATGCGCAGTTCGTCGCCGATTAGAATATTCGGCATTTTCTCGTCAACAAACAAATTGAAATTGATATTCTTGCTACCAACATGCATCAGATTTAGTTGAACGGTATCAAAAATCAAGCTGGCAATCTCGTAAGGTTTATTGAAGATTTCCATTTTGCCAGCCTCAACCTTGGAAAGGTCAAGAATATCATTAATAATCGACAGCAGAATATTTGAAGATGAACGAATTTGCAGAAGTGCTTCTTCTGTTTCGGGGGGGTGGCCGCCTTTTAGTAGCTGAATATCCGACACGCCCATGATTGAGTTTAACGGCGTGCGAATTTCATGCGACATTCTTGCTAGGAACTGGCTTTTTGCGCGGGATTCTTCTTCGGCTACTTCAATGCGTTTCATTTCTGCAATCATTGCTTTGATTTCGCGGAGGTCGCGCATGTAGCAGGCCATAACTGGATTTCCGTGATAGTCTAGGTATACCATAGTTACTTCACAGGGGATATACTCGTTGGTTGCAACAGAACGATGATTAAATTCAAAGCGCACAGGCTCTGTGTTCACCCATTCCATAGTAGTTGGGATGGACATTGGTTTGCCCTCTGGGGAAACGGTTGGGAAAATTTCGCGGTAACGCGCTAACGCGTCGGCTTTATTTTCAAAACCAAACATCTCAACCGCGGCCCAGTTACAGTCAAATGCAGTTACATTTTCGCGTACTAGGAAGCACGCAAGTGGGGTTGCGTCAAGCATTAGCATTGCGCGTTTATCGGCTTCGCGGGCTTGGTCTACTGCTGCGTTTACTTCGCTTAGGTCTAGGAAATACGCCACTACCTGCGGCAGATTATCGCGCACTACTCTAACCAAACGCACTTCACAAGGAAGTGCCTTGCCGTCTAAGCGGGTGAAATCCCATTCGTAGCGTGCGAAGCCGTTCTCTAGGGCTTGTTGCAGAAATATTGGTGCTACATGTTCGCCAGCCCAAGCATCTTTTACGCGGCTTAGGAATGCGTTTTTATCCATAAAGCCAAACATGTCTACTATTCTATGGTTACAGTCTACAATTTCCATTTGTTCGTCCCAAATTTCCATGCCTATGGGGGACGTGTCCATATAGATTTGCGCAGTTTCGCGGGCTTCGCGTTCACGCTCCATTGCGGCATAAACTTCCGATAAGTCGCGGGAATAGCCCATTACTACAAAGCCGCCTTTGTGTTCTACACGCACAAAAGAGGCCTCCGTTGGCATAAGCGAGCCGTCGATTTTCTGACGGGTGAACTCGTGCTTTGAATAGCCTTGCCTAAAAGCTTCCAACACATGCTCTTTAATCAGCTTCTTTGAAGACCGTCCGTTTGGCTGAATAGGCGGCATTAGTCGTAGGAAATGCTCCAGATATTCTTCTTTCTGTTGAAATCCGAACATTCTAACGGCTTCCATATTACAGTCAATCGCGTTTAAATCACTATCGAAGAAATTTACCGCCATTGGTGCAGAGTTAAGCATCAATTGCCCGCGGGCTTCTTCGATATTAATTTCCTTCGCGAAAACTATGACTACACCTGGTTTGAACGAGCGTAAAGTCATTGTTAATTGCATTGGCTCGTAACCTTCGGCTCGAATACATGTGAACGGAAATTCTCGTTCTAAGTTTGTGATATTTTTTTTCAGCCCTTCGTCATTGCTGAAGAATTTTAGCGCGTTGGTGCGTGATGCCGCGCCGATTAGCTCCACTAGGGCATAGTTGCACAAAAGGGGTTCGCCCTCCAAGTTGAAGCACAGGCACGCCGCTGGAATGCCATTAAAAAGTTCCTCAAGCGTTAAATCGGGGATGTCGTTGATAGTCATAATAATCCCAACCTTTTTATTTCGATGCTGTAGATGTAAAACGAAACAGTCGAACCGTTTGAGTTAGTTGTGATGCGTATGATTTTCCACTGGTCAACGTCGGCTTGGCTAAGTGTGTGACGAAGAGTGAAAAATTGGTCTTTGTACACAAATTGATTATTGCGCCATGAGTAGCCTGGTATGCCCTGCAAGGTAATTATTGTACCGTCTGGAACGTCGCCGTCTATGCAGCCTGTTACAACTACTTCGTATTTATTGCCTTGCACAAGGTTTAGGCTGGGCGTGTTGATGTCTACGCCGTCCCAGTCTTTTACGCGATGCCCTATATGCAGGGCTTTAGTATCGCCGCGTTTGAAAATTTTAATGTCTGGGTCGCCTGACTGAGTAAGTTCGACGCGATTTTCTACTGAACGGCTGTCGCGGGCATCGCCACCTGGTAGCCACCCGCCTAGTTTTATTTTTTCGTCGTTGGCGAAGGAATATACCATTGTGCGTGGGTCTTCTATTACAGAGCCGTATTTCCCGTCGCGGAAGAACAAAATATTGTCTATAGAAAAATCCATTGTGGGGTTGATTGCGCCCCATCGTGTGGTTTGTACCATAAGCAAGCTGTTTAAGTCCGACTTGCCTAAAATATGGCTTAGTGCAAACAACGCCTTGGGGGAGGTAAATTGTGCAAGCTGGCATTCTTCGGATTTGCGAGTATCGGTTTCTTCTGTCACCAACGCAACACCCCAACTTCCCGCAGGGACATCTTTTGGAACGCGACCTGTTACTACAATTCTGTCGCCTACTTTTAGCTGTGGCAGCGCGCTTAGAGGTACGCCCAATCCAGCGATTCTGTCTTCACGATTCTGCACTCGAATCGTTTTTACATCGTCCACAAGCTCCACTGATAATGTGGGGGGAGAATCGCCAACAGGCACAATATGCGCCGTGCCACTAAAATTGCCTAATTTGTAGGATTCAAATTCTTCCTGTAAGTCGAATAGTATTTGCACGGCGTACACCTCTTATCAAAAAACTCCCAAGCTTTCAACTTCTATGGAATAAATATAAAACGATACTGGCGCGCCAATATTGTTTGTGGTAATTCTAATCGTTGTCCATTTTTCAACTTCCGATGGGGTTAGAGTGTACGTTAGTATGAACTCTGAATCTGTTGCAGCAAATTTGTTGCTTCGCCATGAAAAGCCTGGTATGCCTTGAAACATCATTAACGAACCTTCGGGAGGTGTGCCATCTATGCGGCCTGTTACGGTTAGCTGGTATTTGTTGCCCTTTATTAGTTCCAGCGATTCTAGGTCTATATCCACTGCGTCGAAGTCTTTTACGCGATTGTTTACGTGGAAGGCGTTTATATCGCCATATTTGAAAATTGAAATTGTTGGGTCGCCTGCACGGCGCAGATGCGCATTACCTAGAAATATCCGCGTTGCTCCTGTGTCGGTGCTGTATTGTTGGATGTTTGGGTCTTCTGCTAGGGAATACACTTTGCCGCGTGTATCATGATGGGCTAGTGAATCCGCGCTTATTCGCGAGATTAGTATATTGTCTAAATGGAAATCCATTAGCGGATTTTGCAAACCCCAGCTTGTGGTTTGAATCATTAGAATTGTTTGCATTTCGTCGTCCTCTAGGACGTGGCTTAGAGCGAATACCGAGCGTGGCGCGATTTGATGCGCAAGCTGATTTTCGCTGTAATCTGTTCGCTTTGCAATTAGCGCGACACCCCAGTTTCCCGCTGGAGAATCCGCCGAAAACCGCCCAGTCACGGTGATTCTGTCGCCTGCTTGTATTTCGGGGATTTCCGCCACTTTAAGACCCACACCCGCAGATTTATTTTTGCGGTTTTCTACCAACAAAGATTTGACATTGTCAACTTCCACAACTCTCATGAAAGGCGACTCCGAACCCGTTGGCATAAGATTACACGCATCGTAAAACACGCCTGTGGCAATGGCTTCAAATTGTTCCTGCATGTCATATAAGATAACCATGAGTTTTCCCCCTCGCAAGAGGTGATTTTCTAAGCTTTATCTTTTATCGTTAGCTGAACTGACCTGAATTTCTCGTGGATTGAGTAGAATATATCGGCTATTGCAGGGTCGAAACGTTTACCCGAATCCTTCATTATTATATCCATAGCTTTTTCGTGAGTGAAGGCGGGCTTGTATGGGCGCGCAGATATTAACGCGTCGTATACGTCGGCTAATGCCATTATGCGTCCTTGTATTGGTATGTCCAGCCCCGAAAGCCCATGCGGATAACCCGAGCCGTCCCAGCTTTCGTGGTGGAACTCTGCGAACATTCGCGCATTTTCCAGAAACTCGTCTGTGCCGTTGCGCAATATTACACTATTTATAATATCTGCGCCATTGGACGCGTGATTTTTTATTTGGGCAAACTCTTCGTCCGTTAGTTTGCCAGGTTTGTTTAGAATTAGGTCGGTTACGCCTATTTTGCCAATGTCATGCAAAATTGCGCATATGCCTATCATTTCTAAATCCCAGTCTTTTATTTCGTCGGCGTATATGCCTTTTTGTTGCATTTCTTTTACCAGCACTTTTACGTATTTCGAGGTGCGTTCTATGTGACCGCCCGTGCCAGAATCGCGGTTTTCCACCATGTCTGCCATAATGAATATCATGTTTTGGTGGCTTTTTTCCAGCTTTTCTGTATGTTCTTTTATTAGTAAGTTTACGTCAATATGAAGTTTTACGCGATTTAAAAGCACAGGCGTTGAGAATGGTTTTGTTATAAAGTCAACAACACCGCATTCAAAACCGCGTGCCTCAACCTCTTGGGCGCGTACTCCCGTTAGGAATATTACGGGAATATTCTGATACTCCTTGCTGGTTTTAAGACGTTCCAGTACTTGAAAACCATCCATTTCGGGCATTTCTATGTCTAGCAAGATTAGATTAGGCCTCATTTTCTGTAGCATCACAAACAGCCGCTCGCCCGATGGAATTGTCATTACATCATAAATATCCTCTAATCCTTCTTCTGCCATGGAAAGATTTGTGTCATTGTCGTCAACAACGAAAATTGTTTTTCGCATAATAATCCCCTGCTTTCGTCTGGTATATCATACTTCCAGCATTTGGTCAATCTTGTTCTACAGTCGATTCTTGATTTTAAATTCGAGAATGTCCAGCAAAAGTTTCTCTTGCTTGTCTGGCATTTGGCTGAAATCAAATATGAACCCGTAGTCGTAGTTATACGAACGCGTTACGGTGTTGGGCTGTAGGCGGTTTAGCACCGCAGGAATCATATATATCCAGCCTGGTTTTAATGAAAATTCCAAGGTGAATAACGTGCCAAGCTCCGCTGGAACGGCATAGTCTGCCCATAGGCGGATTCCGTTTTTACTTACGTCCTCGCTTAGGGCATCACAAACCCAGCCCTTTGAGTATAGTTTTTTGTAATCGTCCGAATATTCGTGGATTCTCACTTTTAGGGCTATGTGTATTCGGAAATCTTCTCGCCGCTGTACTTCCTTGAACGGCGTTATTACGCGAAATTCTAGCGAGTCGTGTATCGCTTCCTTTTTAGCACTTACGCCCAACAATTTCGCTTTGAATTTGTAATAGGACTCGTTCGCCGTAAAGGCTACTTCGGGTTCTTTCTCCTTGTACTGCTCTATGCGCCGAGAAATATCTGGGCAGATAATGTAAAACTGCATATGGTCTATGTTGCCGTCAAATAACCCGTCTACCTCGAAGCCGTCGTCAAATGTAAACTTAAACTCTGTTCCCCGTTGTACTTGGTGAATATACACTTTAAATTCCCTCCCTCATGTTTATGCCCCTATTGTAACAGATAATCTATGGTAGGGGCAATATAAAACGTGGTTTGCTGATAGTAATTCGTTTATGTATAATATTTTGAAAAAGGAGTTGAAAAAAAATATGGAGTATCATGTAATTGATGTTTTCACAGATAAGTTGTTTGGTGGAAATCCTGCGGGTGTGTGTTTGATGGAAAAGTTGGACGGGCGGGAAAGTTGGTTGCCAGATAGCATTTTGCAAAATATCGCGGCGGAAAATAATCTTTCGGAAACTGCGTTTTTGTTAAAACAAGAAGATGGAAGTTATCGGTTGCGCTGGTTTACGCCCGCGATTGAAGTTGATTTATGTGGACACGCAACAATGGCAAGCGCGTTTGTGCTTTTTAATGGCGCAGAAAAACCCGCTCGTGAAATAAATTTTCACACAATGAGCGGGTTGTTGACCGTAAGGCGTTGCCCAGAAATAACAAAACAGGGCGACTTGCTTGAAATGAATCTGCCTGCTATGCCCGTTGTTGAATGTCCTATGTATTCGGTTATTGAATCGGCGTTGGGCGTTCGACCTGTTGCTGTTTATAAGGGAATAGATTTTCTGGTGCTTTTGGACGACGAAGAAACTCTTCTTCGCGTTGCTCCAGATTTTACCGCCTTAAAGCGACTGAAAGAAGAAGCAGGACTTAACCACGACATGTTTGGAGTGATTATAACCGCCACTGGAAGTGATTGCGATTTCGTATCCAGATACTTTGCACCAAACGCTGGCATTGACGAAGACCCCGTAACAGGTCGCGCCCACTGTGCATTAACCCCGTTTTGGAGCGAAAAGTTGAACAAAAAAGTTATGTCTGCAAAACAATTATCCACACGCGGCGGTATTCTGCATTGCGAAGATTGCGGTGATAGGGTGAAACTTAGTGGTAACGCCATTAGGTATTTGCAAGGGCATATTGAATTGTAGATAGGGAGTATTCCCGCACCCGAAATAAATTTTAACCCTGCGCGTTCAAGTTGGACACGCAGGGTTTTAAATTTGTTTTAGATTTCCAAGTCCAAAAATTTATGCTAAACTCTCAAATGCAATTTGCATATAGCCGAACGCGGTTTAATATGATATATAAACTGGAAATACTAAATAAAACTGTATTGTGGAGTTGAGCGGCTTGAAACTTAGCCAGTTACTTAATGGAGTTACGCACGAAATATTGCGGGAGTTTTGCGGAGAAATAAGCGCGGTAGAAGTTGATTCACGGCGGGTGAAGGCGGGCGCGTTATTTATTTGTTTGCGCGGGCTGACTGTTGATGGGCACAAGTTTATTAACAGCGCGATTAAATCGGGCGCGACGGCTATTTTGGTTGACGCGGAATTTTCGTTGGATTCGCCATTAGCAAAGGATATTCCGCATGAAGTGGGAATCATCAGAGTTGAAAACACGCGCCGTGCAATGGCATTGATTGCGGCTAATTTTCAAAATCACCCTGCGAAAAAGCTTCGCCTAATTGGCGTGACAGGAACAAACGGAAAAACCACCACCACCTATTTTATAGAAGAAATTCTGCGAAACTGTGGACGCAAAACAGGGTTAATAGGCACAACGGGAATAACCGCGCTTAACAAGCCAATGGATATACCATTCGCAACGGCAACCACGCCCGACCCGCTGGAACTGCATGATATTTTTTCGCAAATGCTATCGCAAGGTGTGCAAGACGTTGTGATGGAGGTATCTTCCCACGCACTCGCGCTTTTCAAAATGGAAGGGCTTACATTTGATGTAGGCGTGTTCACAAACCTAACGCAAGACCACCTAGACTTCCACGGAACAATGGAGAACTACAGAATTGCCAAGGCTCAACTATTCGCGCAAAGCAGTTTCGCCGTGGTAAATATCGACGACGAATCAACGCCAACCATGCTAGAATATCACGGTAACGACCCCTTCTTAACATACGGCATAGAAACCGCCGCCGACTTACGGGCTGTACATACCAATTGCGGCCCAGCGGGTTCAACATTCGACTTAGAAATGAATGATAGCACAACACCATTCACCCTACCCGTTAGCGGAAGATTTAACGTATACAATGTCCTAGCATCAATAGGCACTGCGAAAGTTTTAGGCATTGAAATGAAACCGCTCCAAACCGCAGTATCGCGTCTACGCGGAGTACGGGGACGTATTCAGTCCGTGCCAAATAATCGCGGCTTGAATGTTCTAGTAGACTACGCGCATTCTCCCGACGGGCTAATCAACATAATAAGCGCGGTACGCGAATCCACAACGGGCAAAGTAATCACGTTATTCGGTTGCGGCGGAGACCGCGACAAAACAAAACGCCCAGAAATGGGCAAAATCGCGGGCGAATTATCAGACTACTGTATACTAACCTCCGACAACCCCCGCACAGAAAACCCAACAGAAATCCTAGCGCAAATAGAAGAAGGCGTAAAAACCACCAACACACCCTACGAAATCCAAGAAAGCCGCCGCGAAGCAATATTCGCAGGAATAAAAATGTTGCACCCAAACGACGCATTAATAATCGCAGGCAAAGGTCACGAAGACTATCAAATAATAGGCACAACAAAGCATCACTTTGATGATTTTGAGACAGCAACGGAGGCGTTAAACTCATGAAGCTAGAAATAAACGACATAGTAAAAGCCTGTGGTGGACGGCTACTAGGCGACGAAAGGCACGAACCAATAACAAACATCTCAACAGACACACGAACGATTAAATCAGGGGCGTTATTCGTGCCGATTGCAGGCGAGCGTTTCGATGGGCATGACTACATTGCGCAAGCGGCAGAAAGCGGCGCAATCTGCGCCCTAACCGAAAAACAAAGCGTCCCCATAGACCTAGCAATTCCGCTAATCTATGTAAAATCCACACGCCGCGCCCTAATGGATTTAGCAGACTACTATCGTCGCCTACACAACATAAAAGTGGTAGCAATAACAGGAAGCGCGGGCAAAACCACCACCAAAGACATGGTAGCCGATATTCTATCCCAAAAGTACAAAACCAAACGCACAATAAAAAATTTCAACAATGAAATAGGAATGCCCCTATCCATATTCCAACTAGAGCCAGACGACGAAGTTCTAGTACTAGAAATGGGAATGAACCACGCAAACGAAATCCACGAACTAAGCCTAGTAGGCGCGCCCGATATAGCCGTAATAACCCACATAGGCGACGCGCATATAGAAAACTTCGAGAACCGCGAGGGCATTTTACACGCCAAATTAGAAATAGTAGACGGTCTACGCTCCGACGGCATGGTAATCCTAAACGGCGACGACCCTCTATTAACAGGCAAAATTGCCGCCGAAAAAATCGCATCATTCAATGTGCTATTCCCAAACAGCAAAAACATAGTCAAATCCGAGCCAATAGGCTTTCAAGAAAGCCGCTGTCACTTCCGCTGGCGCGGCGATGACATTCATTTAACAGTACCAATCCCAGGCGCGCACATGGTTATGAACGCCCTACTAGCAACAGCAGTAGGCATAGAGTTGGGCATAACCCCAGCCGAAATAACCACCGCCTTTGAAAACTTCACTCCACCAGAAGGCCGCCTAAACATTTTTCAGTCCAACAACAAAACCATAATAGACGACGTATACAACGCAAACCCAGCCTCCATGATAGAAGCAATAAAAGTAGTATGTCGCGGCGAAACCAGAAAAGTAGCAATCCTAGGCGACATGAACGAACTAGGCCATGTAGCCGAACCGCGCCACTACGAGGTAGGCAAATTCGCAGCAGAAACAGGAATAGACCTACTAATAACAATAGGCGAACTATCCCGCCACACCCACGCAGGCTTCAAAGAAGTCCCCTCAAGCGGCAACGCAATCCACTACGACACACTAACCCAATTCAACCAAGACGAATTTTTAAAAGATAACGACATAGTATTAGTAAAGGCATCAAGAGGAATGGCGTTCGAGCAGATAATTCAGAGATTAAAAGATTAAAGATGAAAAGATTAAAACCTTGGGGACGCTGTCCCCAAACCCCTGCAAGCCTTTAAAAAAGGCTTGACCCAAATTTTGATATTTTAAATTTGAACATGAGTAGAAATCCAACGACGAAAACCCCACTCATGTACAGGCGCAAAATAAAAAAGTTTTTTGGAGAGGGGGTTTGGGGGAGAACCTTTTCTTCAGAAAAGGTTCTCCCCCAAGGTCTTTAAAAAAATCACGAAAAAGGAGAAAAAAATGGACATATCAATGAACGCGGCTGTCTATGCCGTGCTGATTGCTTTTGTTGCTAGTATTGTTCTGTGTCCGATGATGATACCGTCTTTGATAAAGTTGAAGTTTGGGCAGCATATCCGTGAGGATGGGCCTAAGGGACACCAGAAGAAAACGGGAACGCCTACTATGGGCGGGATTATGATTATTGTTAGTTTTTTGTTGGCGGCTCTGGTTTTTCTTAGGGATAATCCAGAGGCTATGGCTGTTGTTGGGGTTACGTTGGCCTTTGGGCTGATTGGATTTCTTGATGATTTTATTAAGATTGTTAAGAAGAGGAATTTGGGGCTTAGGGCCTATCAGAAGCTGTTGGCGCAGATTGGTGTTTCTGTGGCGTTTGTGCTGTTTTGGAGGACGTTGCCTAGTTATAGCACGGCGGTTATGATTCCGTTCTTCCCAGAGATTTATTTTGACTTGGGATTTTTGTTTCCTGCGTTTGCCTGTTTGGTGTTTTTGAGTTCTAGTAATGGGGCTAATCTTACGGACGGGCTTGACGGGCTTGCATCGGGCGTTACTGTGCTGATTGCTGTGTTTTTTATGTTTGCGGCTTGGATTTTGGATTCGCCTATTCTGCCTGTAACTGGAGCGGCGGTTGGGTCTTTGCTGGGGTTTTTGTTGTTTAATTCTCACCCCGCTAAGGTTTTTATGGGCGATACTGGGTCGTTGGCGTTGGGTGGGTTTGTTGCTTCTGTCGCATTGATTCTTAATATGCCGTTGTTTTTGGTTATTGTTGCGATTGTTTATGTTGTGGAGTCTATGTCGGTAATTATTCAAGTTGGGTATTTTAAGCTTACTAAGAAGCGATTTTTCAAAATGGCACCGATTCATCATGCGTTTGAGCTTTCTGGGTGGGCAGAAACTAAGGTTGTTGCGTTTTTTTGTGTGGTAACGGCAATGGCTTGTTTGCTTGGATATTTGGCTTTGCAAGGGTTTGGAGGTTAGGAAATGTCAGAAGTGTTTGAGGGGAAAAAGGTTCTGGTTTGTGGAATGGCACGAAGCGGGCAAGCGGCGGCATTGGTGTTGCGACAGCTTGGCGCAGACGTAACCGCAACGGATTTACGGGAAGAAATTTCGTGGGATTACGACCCCGTTGCAGAAGGAATCAAATGCCGACTTGGGCAAGCCCCCGATGAATTTGTAGGGGAGTTTGAGTTGGTGATTATCAGCCCTGGAATAAGCGTGTACGCGCCATTTGTGAAGGCGGCGGAAGCATTGGGAATCGCAGTGTGGGGGGAAGCTGAATTGGCATACAGGTTATGCCCATGCCCAATGATTGCGATTACGGGAACAAACGGCAAAACCACGGTGACAACCTTAGTAGGGGAAATCGTGAAGCGGCACAACGCTGGAACGGTAATAGCAGGGAACATAGGAATCCCATTAACGGGGCTAGTGACGGGGCTTACACCCGAGAACATAGTGGTTGCAGAAATTTCTAGTTTTCAGCTTGAGACCATCAGCGCGTTTCGTCCAAAAATAAGCGCGGTGCTTAATATGACGGAAGACCATCTTGACCGTCATCTTACAATGGAAAATTATATTGCCGCAAAAGCGCGAATTTTTGAAAATCAAGGACAAAAAGATATTTGTGTGTTAAACTATGACAATGACATAACACGAGAAATGAAACCACATGGGCGTGTAGTATATTTCAGTGCGCGGGATACGTTGGAATCTTTTTCGGAGGGCGTGTTTTTGCGCGAGGGTAGAATTTTCGCGAAGGTTGACGGAAACGGCGAAATACCAATTTTGTCTATCGAAGAGACGAAGGTTATGCCAGAAAATGCGTTGGCGGCAACAGCGTTATCGTTGTGTGCGGGGGTTGCGCCCTCGTTTATTGCAGATGTTTTGCGGGAATTTCAAGGAGTTACGCACCGCCTAGAATATGTAACAACAATCGACGGGACAGAGTATTATAATGATTCTAAAGCAACAAACACCGATGCCGCAATTAAAGCACTTGAAGCTTTTGACAAAAGTAATCGCCCGATTGTGCTAATTGGCGGCGGGTATGATAAAAATACTGATTTTACCCCGTGGGTTGGGGCTATGGGGAAAGTTGCTCGGTTAATACTAATCGGGCAGACGGCGGCGCAAATTGCTAAGACTTGCGACGCGGCGGGCTTTTCCTCTTATGAGAAGGCGGATTCTTTGCAGGCGGCTGTTTTGCGTGCGAAGGAAGTTTCAAATGCAGGGGACGTGGTTTTATTTTCGCCTGCGTGTGCCAGCTTTGATATGTTCAAGAATTTTGAAGAGCGTGGGGAATTGTTTAAGCAATTTGTAAACGCTTAGAAGGAGGCTGCTTGTATGACAGGAGGCCGCTATAATGCCGCGCCACGGCGCGAACGCTACGACGATTACGATGAACAATATGATTACGAGCAACAGGAGCAGGCGCGTCGCCCAAAGCTAAAGCGGCTTGATTCGGTTGCGAAGCCCAAGGCAAAACAGAATGTACATGTTGGTAATGTTGACATCACAATTTATCTTGTGGTAACGATTTTGGTACTTATTGGCGTGGTTATGGTGTTTTCGGCTAGTTACGCCATGGCGGCTAATCGCGCTGTTTTTGATAATGACGCATTCTTCTTCCTGCGGCGGAATGGGCTTTTTGCTATTGCAGGGTTTATCGCAATGAATATCATTTCGCGTATAAGTTATGAGATTTGGCAGAAGGTTGCGTGGATTACTTACTTGACCGCTATTGGTCTGCTGATTGCCGTTATTGTTGGTGGTGCGGTGGTTGGTGGTGCGGCTCGTTGGGTTGAACTCCCTGTTATTGGACGTTTCCAGCCTTCTGAGGTTGCTAAGGCTTCGCTTATTTTTACTATCGCTTATCTTGTTGACAAATATCCTAACGCGCTTCGTACTTGGGCTGGTTTGGGGATTTATTCGGGGCTTGTTGCTACTATTGTTGTTCTTGTTCTGATTCCTGGCGGGTTTAGTACCGCACTGATTATTGCGGTTATTGGATTTGGTATGATTTTTATTGCAAGCCCTTATATTTGGCGGTTTGTTGTTCCTGGGGTTGCTGGGATTGCGCTAATCGCGTTGTATCTGTTTCTTGATGCAACCTTTGGCACGGGCTTCCGTGGGCGACGTTTGACCGCGTGGCTTGACCCTTGGTCTGACCCGTTAGGCATTGGTTTTCAGCCGATTCAGTCGCTTTACGCCGTTGCTACGGGAGGATGGTTCGGGCTGGGAATTGGCGAAAGCCGACAGGCATCATTTCTCCCAGAACCGCAAAATGATATGATTTTTGCCATCATTGTAGAGGAACTAGGGCTTGTTGGCGCGGCGTTGATTTTGATTCTGTTTGGGATTTTTATTTGGCGCGGGATTATTGTTGCAATGAAGGCACCCGATACGTTTAGTTCTATGGTTGCAATTGGAATCGTTTTTGCTATCGCATTCCAAACCGTTATTAATGTTGGCGTTGTTACCAATACCATTCCTAATACAGGTGTTACATTGCCGTTTATCAGTTATGGCGGAACATCATTGATGGTAAGTATGGCGTTGACAGGGATTTTGTTAAGTATCTCGAAATACTCAAAAGTGGAGAAAACATAAGGGTGGGATTTACATGAGTACATCTTTTGAAACATACGGAAAAGAACCAACATTTGAATTTGATGCAAACGCTATAGACAGCATGTTCTTTGATACTCATTGGGCGCAACTTGATGACCCGATAAATGATTCGATAGAAAGCCTGTCGTCATTCGACCCATACAAAGCTTGTTTGTTATGCAAATTAATAGGTTTTGCGGTTGAAAGCGGTTTTGACGGCCCAACGCTAAAACTTATCCCTAGTTTCTGCGAAAGAATAACGAATCTGTGCCTTGAGTTTATCGAAGATATTCGCAAGGCAAATAATTTGCCAGCGGATGACGAAAGCGACGATACTGACGATAAAATTTACGAGATACTTTCCAAAAGCCCTCATACGCAACTGCTTGAAATCAACGCTGACGGGCATCGTGCATGTATGGGTTATAATTACATGGTGCTTGGGGTTATGGCGGTTGCCATACGGGACGGCGACATACGAAAAGAATTGTCAAAGTACCGTGATAAATTTGAAGAAATAGCTACCTTCCTAGGTCATTTTAATTACCTCTTGCGCGTTCCTGATTTATGTGACAAGGAGGATTTTATCGTCATAAATCCCGAAACAAAAAGGGGCTGGGAATGCGTTGCCTACCACATAGAAAATAATTTTTCGCTTATGTCGCTTGTTCAGTTTGCCCTTTATCACAAAGGTTTGATGTCCGATTTGGGTGTGGAATTTGACTACAACGAGGATATAGATTTGTTTGTTCGTAACAAATTTGAGGGCAACCACGAAGAACTGCCCACACGCGACGGCGCGGCACTTGACATCTTCACGTATCATGCTTATCAGAGCGACGGCACTTGCAATCCGTGGCTGGAGAAAAATAATATAAATCCTGCCGCTTGGGTATGGGGTGAAGCACCAGTAGATACCATAGCAAAAATAGGCAACAATCGAATCATACTAATAGAGAAAAAAAATGAACGTAGCCTGCAATCTCGAACTTGGGATATAGCCTTTTTAGCTCCGATACACAAGCAAGTAGAGCCGAAATTTGAAATAACACGAGAATTGGAAACTGCTGAAGTTGTAAATTTACTGAAGTCGTCTTAAATAGAAAGCGGTACAGCCGCATTTCGCCGATTACATGCATCGGCAAGCTACATGCACGTCTCGAAGCCATGAGCGGATTCCTAGCCTATAAAAACAGTGGTTCTGTCTAAAATCAAATGACAGAGTTGCTGTTTTTTTATTATTTAGAAAATTGTTCATGGCTTCGAGACGTATGTGTTAGCTTGTCTTACAGGTTATCGGCGAAAAGCGGCTTTGCCGCCTTTGCCGCCTTGACTGTATTTGATTTTGTCACAAACGTAATTGGCTGTATTTCGTTTGCGTCATAGCGGGTATCATTGGGGCTAAAATCGCCATAATCAAAAATGCACCTGATACAATCCTACTTGCAAGGAAAAAAAATCATAATTTAGGAGGAACACCATGCACAAAAAATTACTTATCGGAATTGTTGGAGCAGCAACACTACTTTCACTATTCGGTTGCGGTTCAAATTCTGATGGAACCATTGTTAGAGCGGAGCAGAATCCATCTGTTAATTCGCCCACAAGTAACATGCCAATTACTACCCCAGCACCAACCCCCATTGCTTCTTCAATCAATGAGGAACGCAACGAGGCTATCGAAGAATCAGTGCCAGAGAATTTCGATTTACCCGCAATGACAGACGATGAACGACGGATAAGAGGAATATTTGAAATCCCCGAAGGTTTTATACTAAACACGCCCCCTACGCAAGTCCATGTTGGTTTAGCTGATGGCGCATATGCTCCGTTGGTGGTTATGGGCGAAAGGCTTACTTTTGACGGGCAAGGCCCTGTTATGTTGGGCGGGGAAGTCTTTGTACCTGTGTTTGGCGTATTTGATGGCGTTAATCCTGTATTTCCATTTGTTACATCATGGGAAGGGGATATTGTAACAATCAGAAACCCCCATGTTACCATTACAATAACCGAAGTCACTGGAGGTGATGCAACCTTTGAGCATATATTAACCCCATCATTTTCAGGCTTTAGGCCTGTAGTCCCAAGTTTGCCAGCGCAGAGAATAAACGGGGAGTTTATGCTGCCATTAAGACCTATTGCAGAGGCTATAGGCGTGGAGTTTGAGTGGGTAGAGGAACGTGGAGAGGTTCATTTATTTATCATTGTTGATGGTATCAGCATGGGTTTTCAAGATGAAGATGGCGTGATTGTATCAATGCGCGCCCCCAATCCCTTTATCGAGTAACGACAAAGCCGCCTTTCGCCAATGCAGGTCATCAGCGAAAGGCGGCTTTGCCGTTATACGAATTTTACGCTTACTAATTTGGAAACGCCTTGCTCTTCCATGGTGACACCATAGAGATTATCAGCGGCTTCCATAGTTCCCTTGCGGTGAGTGATTATTATGAACTGCGTGCCTGTGGCGTATTGCTTTAGGAAATTTGCGAACCGTGCTACGTTTGCGTCGTCTAGTGCGGATTCGATTTCGTCCAGAACGCAGAAGGGTGACGGCTTCATTCGCAAAATAGAAAACAGTAGCGCGATTGCTGTGAGTGCGCGTTCGCCGCCTGATAGCAGCATTAGATTTTGCAGGGATTTACCAGGGGGTTGGGCTATGATTTCTATGCCCGATTCAAGCACGTTTGTTGTGTCCAGAAGGCGAAGACTTGCCTTGCCACCGTGAAACATTTCTTTAAATACCTCTTGGAAGTGGGTTGCGATTACCTCGAAGCGTTCGGCGAATTGATTTTCCATTTGTGTTGTTAGGCTTTGGATTAGTTCGTCTAGGGCGGCTTCCGCGCCTATTATGTCGTCACGCTGGACGGTTAGAAATTCGTGCCGTTCTTTTAACTGCTTGAATGCTTCTATCGCGCCTATGTTTACGTTTGTCATTTGCGAAAGTTCCGATTTTAACTGCTGACCTGTTTTGCGTAGGGCTGTTTCGCTTATGTCGTCGCGCTTGAAAGCTTGGGCGTTTTGGTATGTTAAATTGTATTCCTCCCAGATTTCGTTGTGTAGACGGTGGCTTGTTGCGTCTAGGTTTTCTTTGCGGGCTTCTAGGCGGGCTATTTCGCGTTCCATTAGTGATGTTGCGTCTGTTTGGGTTCGCTCGTCGGCTTCTGCCTTGCTTATTGCTGTGTCTAATGCGGTTTTGTCGGCTTCGCATTGGGCTAGTTCTGCGCGTACTTCTTCTAGGCGAGATTGCATTTTTGTTAAATGTTCGCGGCTGATTTCGCTATCTTGAGCTGTTTTTTGCTTTGCCGCTTCGCTTGCTTCTATTTCCCACAAAATTACGCGAAGCTCTTCTGTTAGGGTTGCGATTTCTTTTTTTAGTCGCCTTAGCGTTTTTTCTGATTGGCTTATCCATTCTGTGCGGCGGCTTATTTCTATTCTTAGGTCGGTTAGGGTGTCTGTTTCTTCTGTTGCGTTTTGACGGTTTTGTTCTATTTCTCGTTGGTAGTTTTCTAGGTCGGCGCGGGCTTTTGTTGCGTGTTCTTCTTGTTGGGTTTGGTAGGTTTTTGCTGTGCGTACTGCGCCGTTTGCTTCTACTAGGCGCGTCATTAGTTTGTTGTTTTCTTCTTCGTAGCTTTCGGATAGCTGTTTTAGGCTTGTTAGGGTGGCTTCGGCTTCTTTTAATTTGTTGCTTAGGTTTTGTTCCTCTAGTTGCAAGGTGCCTGCTCTTTCTCGTACTGTGTTTAGGGCTTCGCGGGTGTTGGCGCGTTTTTCGTTTAGAACGCGCTGTTTTGTTGTTTGTTTTTCGTGGTCGTTTTGAAGCTCTGTTACTTTTATTTTTAGGGCTTCTAGTTGACGCGCACGCCCGATTATTCCCGAACTTTGGCGGGCTACACTTCCGCCTGTGATTGCTCCACCAGGGCTTAGTCGTTCGCCACCTAGGGTAACAATTTTGTAGGAATAACGGAATTTTTTATGCATTGCCAACGCATTTTCTAGGGTGTCTATTATTACAATGTCGCCTAACAGCTGGGAGATTACTGATGCGTAGGTTGGCTCGTAATCTACCAGTTCGGCGGCTATGCCTATATAACCTGCTTCGTTTTTTAGGCGATAGGTGTCTATGTTTCTGCCTTTTACGGCGGTTAGAGGTAGGAAGGTTGCGCGGCCGTCTTTGCTGCTTTTTAGGAAGTCGATTGCTAATTTTGCATCAGCTTCCGTTTGCGTGATTATGTTTTGCGCCGCGCCGCCTAGTGAAATTTCTACTGCTGTTTCGTATTCTTGTGCTACGCCTATTAACTCGCCCACTGCACCGCAAATTCCGCTAAAGCGCGGGTCGTGGGCTTTTTTTGATAGAACGGCTTTTACGCTTCGGTAATAACCCTCGTGCTGGGATTCTAAGTCTGATAGGGCGCGGAATCTTCCGCGACTTGCCGTTAAATTTTCCGTGGTTTGGCGAAGAGTTTTGTCTAGTTCTTCTGCTTCGGTGCGAAGTTGGTTGTATGTGGCTGTGTATGCCTCTTGGCTTTTTTGCGCCGATGCCAATTCCGTCGAACATGTTTTATGCGCCGATTCTAGTTCTTGTTTGGTTGCGGTTTGTTGTTCTTGTTTTTCTTCGTGGCGTTGTACTTCGCTGTCTAGGCGTTCTTTGTCGTCTTCTATTCGGCGATAAATGTTTTCTGCTTCTAGCACGGCGGCACGGCTTTCTGTTGCTGTTGTCATTGCGGTCATTACCGCCTGACCTAGCGTGTCTAGTGCTGTCGCACCTTCTCGCATTGCGTCTTCTCGTTTGGCGGAAAGCTCTAGTTGCTCGGTTAGTTGGGCGTTTAGATTTTCTAATTCTGTTTGCGTGTTGGTTAGTGTTTCTTTTTCTTTTTCGGATTCTTCGGTTTTTTCGGCGATTTGCGCTTCGCGTTTTTCGGCTTCGCCTTTTAGACGGGTTATGTCGGTTGTTAATTGCGTGTCGCGGCTTTCTTGTAGCTTTATTTCGCTCTGATACTGTTCAATTGTTGTAGTCGTTTCCAGCACCAATTCCGATGAGTGGCGATACTTCGCGTCCGTAGCGGTTGCGCGGGATTTTAATTCTTCCCCTGCGGCGCGGGCTTCGATTAGTAGACGCTTGCCATCTTCGGAGTTTGACAAAATTGTTTTTAGCGACGTTTCAGTATGTTCGAGGTCGTCGCCAATTTTGCGAATATCTTCGAGGAAGATGTTCACATGAACGCTTTTGTATTCGTCGCGAAGCTTTAGATATTTTTGCGCTTCTGTGGATTGCTCTTCTAGTGGCTCTAGTTGCTCGTCCAACTCGGAGATTATATCGTCTACGCGAGCGCGGTTTTGTTTTTCGCGCTCTAATTTGTTTTGGGCTTCGCTTCGCCGCGCCTTAAACTTACTTATCCCCGCCGCTTCCTCGAATACATGCCGTCGGTCTTCCGAACGAAGGCTCAAGATTTCGTCAATTCGCCCCTGCCCTATGATGGAATACCCATCACGCCCAACGCCCGTATCCATGAACAGCATTTGAATATCTTTCAAGCGGCACGACTCGCCATTAATGGCATACTCGCTCTCCCCCGAACGATACACCCGCCGCGTTACCGCTATTTCTTTGAACTCTAATGGAAGCGCGTTGTCGGTGTTATCCAAGCGCATTGTTATTTCTGCGTAGCCCAGCGGTTTGCGGTGCGTTGTTCCTGCGAAAATTACGTCTTCCATTTTTCCGCCGCGTAATTGCTTCGCGCTTTGTTCGCCCAAAACCCAGCGTAACGCGTCTGCTATATTTGATTTTCCGCTTCCGTTTGGCCCTACTACTGCGTTCATTCCGGGGCCCAAGTCCAGTGAAATTCTATCCGCAAACGACTTAAATCCTGCTAGTTCTAATTTTTTTAGGTGCATTATTTTGCGTCCTCATTCGATAATAGTTGTTTGAAACAACTATATTTTATTTTCATAGCAAAATCCAGTTTAATTCTTAGATAATTATGCTATAATGGACGAAGTAACACAAGTCCATTTTCGAGGGAGGCGGTTCTATTGGTACAGTTTCTTGCAGGTTTGAAGGGTGAAGGTAAAACCCGAAAACTCATTGACATGGCCAATCAAAACGCAAAAGTAACAGACGGGCATTTGGTTTACATCGACGACGATAAGCGTCACATTCACGACTTGCATCGCGATATTCGGTTCGTGGAGGCGGGTAAAGGTGAACTTGCCAATTATCGGGAATTTATAGGTTTCGTGTTGGGCATTTTGTCGCAAAACAGCGACATCAAACACATTTATGTAGACGGCCTAAACAATATCCTAGCGCAAGACGTAGTTGCCGACGATTGCTTATCCAAGCTAAAAAATCGTTTCGACGACCTAGTCAAAACCGCAGACGTTGCTTTCACAATAAGCATTCACTGCGAAAAGGAAAGCTTGCCCGAAGATATTAAGGCAGCATTGGTATAGGTTGGGGTTAAGAATTTTTAGAGATTAAGACCTTGGGGGAGAGGAACTTGTGAACAAGTTCCTCTCCCCCAAACCCCCTCTCCTCAAAACTTTAATATTTGTGGCTTTGTATGAGTGTGAATATTTTGAGGATTTACTTATTATGGGACGGCTAAGAGGTATGGGAATGTGAGGTGTTTTGATGGAACTTTTGATTTATTTGAATCAATATTCTGAAAGATATTTAGTACCCCTTTATCTGCCCGTTTTTATGATTGTAATTGTTACAGTTTTTGTGGTTACGATGATATGGGTCTTGCGGAATCGTCACCTATTCCCTACTTTGCGTTCTAGGTGCGAGGGGGGCATGATGGTAGTAGATGTTAGCCATGTAGACGGTCATAATTACAGGGCTAGGATAGGTAGTGCATTTTACATGTTCACTTCAGCTAGGGACGACCCATCATTCTTTAGTCTATCGTTTAAAGCAGTGGGAATCGTAGAAGCTCAACAGGGTTCGCGGCTAAGAATTGCGCTGGTAGATACGTGGGAAAGAATTGATGAATTTACGATTCGGGAAGTACTAAGTCCTGCGAGAGAAGAATGGGCACGCAAGTACGATTATTTAGATTGGGAGTATTTATTGTATGAGTACAAAATTGGTAAAAGTTTTCCATTTGGGCAGGGTGGTGGTTCTCGTTTCATAACATACGCCACACCTTACGCCAAAGTACTGCAACTCTACCTCCCAAGTGATAATGCGTCCTCTAATGGGGGAAGTCCACAAAATTCAGAATCTAATCACTCGTGATAAGTGTGGCAACACGCCCTAGTATAAGGGTAGATTAAAAACGATTTGTTAAACAGCCAATTTTTTCAATTTCGCATTCTACTTTGTCGCCGCTTTTTAGGTATTGCGGAGGTTGCATAGCGTGACCTATCCCTGCGGGAGTGCCTGTGGCTATGATGTCCCCTGCGTGCAGGGTTATGCCC
>WQVV01000005.1 GCA_009785665.1 Defluviitaleaceae bacterium | reverse complement strand
TAAGGATAAATCAAAACCCTGCTTTTGGATTCGTTTTATATCTTTGCGATATTGTGATGTAGTGCTAAATTTCATCATTTTCAGCCTCCAAGTCGGCATAGAACTCGTCAAGGCTTGCAAACATTTTTGTAGGCAGTTGCTCTGTCAATATTTTTTTTGTTTCTAAAATAGCCGCTTCAGTTTCGGCATTATATCGTGGAAGAACCACATCAAAAGGTAGCCCGCCAACCATAAGTGATTTACGTAGGAACATTATAATTGCATCAGATGTAGTTATTCCAAAACTCGAAAACAGTTCTTCTGTTCGGGTTTTTGTATCTGGGTCAATGCGTATATGAATATTTGCTGATTTAGTCATTATTTTCACCTCATTCGCAGTATATCCAAATGTGTGTACAAATGCAACCTACGGGCTTGAATAATGATTGCAGTTTCAGAATAGTAGCGTTATTTCCACCCCTCACAGCTTACATCATAATTGATTGTGTCCAGTCCCAAATTACAAGTCCATCAATATTTTCAAAATCTTTGATGTTGTTTGTTACGATGGCACAATCATAAACAAGGCAAAACGCTGCGATAAGAATATCCAATTCCCCAACTGTAAAGCCTTTGCAATACAAATCTTTATATACATCAATTGCTCGTTCCCAAATAATGGTGTCCATTTCAATAACGGGGCAACGCTGGGTAAGTAACTTGTACACATGTTCCTTTCGATGTGAGGGTTGATGCATCAGCTTGAAACCGCGACGCACCTCATAATCTACCATTTTGGGGATATATAGTTTGTGATTATCGGCAAGCGCGCTGTTTATATTTGTAACGGAGGGCAATTCATTTTTTAAATAACGGAAAATTACATTCGTATCAAGTGCGTATTTCATATGTTCGCCCGCCTTTTCATACTGTTTTAGAGGAAAAAGTATCATTCATCAAAGTTTATTGGTGGACGCATTTCTTTTGAACGCTGAAAATAAATCTCTGGCAATTCTTCGTCCATCGAAAGCGCAAGGGCTTCTTTTATACGTTTATGCCATACTGAAAAATCGTCATCTTCTTGCGTAAGCTCATCAATATCTTGAGATTGATTTATCACAAAATCGAGAATTGTAACTATCGCGTGGCTACCTTTTGGGATAACAACTGGCTCAAAAGGTATAAATGCACCTTCATCATAATACGCTTTGATTGCTTGCATTCGTTCAACTCCTTTGATTCTCTAATGGGCTAGAATTATAACGACAAATTCTTATAGCGTCAAACGCAAATTGCGGAGAGGGTTATTTTCCTGTTTCGAGTGTTGAATTTTCTCGTTTAGCGCGAATTTGCAAGGCATACGTGTATGCCGAGTGCGTGTACATAAAAACGGCAATACTGCCAACGAAAATTAAAGTCAGCGGCATCAACAATACAGTAGGAAGTTGAGTTTCCATTGAAAACAACCCTTGCTGAATCCATAAAACGAACACGCCGATAATAAACACGCCATCAAACAATGCAAGTACACCCGCAATCGCTGCAACAGAAGCTGATTTTTTTGGTTCGCCCCAACGCCGCACTCCGTAAATTCCTGCAAAAATTTGCCACGTCGAAGTAAAAATAATAATCGCAACAACACCTAGAAAAATAGACATATGCGCCCCACTTAATAAAGGTTCGTCTAACCCAAACGCAAATGGTTGCGTAAGTGAAAATGATATGAAGCACGAAATTATCCGCAATACGCCCAGCAAAATGCAAAAGCCTGCGGAAACTCTAAGTTTTGTATGCCAGTTTATTTGCCCGTTTGTGTTCATCAAAAAATTCCTCCTTGCTATACCCTAATCAAGGGAGTAGAATTATAACGACAAATTATTACAGCGTCAAACACAAAATTTCAAATTATATTATGAGGGGAAATTTTTTTTATGAATGGAAATGGAAAATCTCGTGGGCTATTTTTTAAAACTTTTGTAGTAACAATGCTATTGGCGTTGGCTGTTGTTGGGGGCGTGATGTTTTTTATGCGGCGTGGTGTGGGACAAACTCCGACTGTTCCTGCGTATTCAGCCCAGCCGTTTTTTAATCCAAATACCCATGCGGAGGGTAATTGGACGCGCCGCGAAACTTTTTTCACTTTGTTGATTTTCGGTTACGATGACGGACTGAACACCGACACAATAATGGTGGCGGCCTTTGACGCAGTAGAACGAAACGCGTATATAATCAGTATTCCCCGCGATACGAGAATAGATGTAGGGCGTAATGTTCAAAGGCTTAATTCTGCATATGTAATAGGGCGAAGATTCGGCGGCGACGGTCACAACAGCGGCGTAGACCAGCTAAAACGGGAAGTTCAAACGATAATCGGTTTTCGTCCCGACTTTTATGTAAGCGTGGAAGAAGACGGGTTTGTTCGCCTAATTGACGCAATAGGCGGCGTAAATGTAAACGTGCCGTTTCACATGCGTTACAACGACCCATTTCAAAATCTTCGCATAGACATTCCAGCGGGCGAACAACATTTGGACGGCGAAAACGCATTGCATTTTGTTCGCTACCGCATAGGTGAAAATAATCAAAACACAATCAACGATACGCGAAGAATGCAACATCAGCAACAATTACTAGACGCAATAATGCAACAGATGCTAACCCCCGCAAGGATTACAAGCATTCCAGAATTAATGCGCACCTATCGCGACCATGTAAACACCGACTTAACCACAACACAACTACTATGGTTTGCAGAGCAAGCCCGACAAGGCGAAATAACCCTGCACACATATAACTACCCAACCACAAGTGTAAGACTTACGCACTGGTACGAAATCCCCAATGCAGACGCGGCACTGGAACTAATCAACCGCACAATAAACCCCTTCACGCAAGAACTTACTATGGACAACTTGCAGTTGGCACGGTAGCGGGAACACGCACTAATTTTGCGGCAGCTTTTTGAATAGTTCCAGTAGTCTTTCTAAATCTTCGGTGGAGTAGTATTCTATTTCGATTTTGCTTTTCTTCTTGCCAGGCACGATATGTACCTTAGAACCCAGAACATGTTTTAATTCCGTTTCTGCTTTGCGATACGCCTTTATGGTGTTTTCGTTTGCGGTTGACGGAATTTTTTCTTCTAAGGCGGCTTCGTCTTGTTCGGCTTTTTTTGCGGCGGCTTTTAGAGTGGTTGCTATCAAAACTTCGGATTCGCGCACGCTTAGACCTGCTTCTGCTATTTTTTGTGCGCATAAGCCTTGTAGTTCTTCGTCTTCTACGTTTAGAAGCACTTTGGCGTGGCTGGCGGTTAGTTTTCCTTCGGCGGCTAATTCCTGTGCGCGTGGGGTTAGTTGAAGCAGATGCAACGCGCTTATTACCGCATGTTTGTTCTTGCCAAGTTTGGTTGCTACATCGTCTGCGGAGAAAAAGAAGTCGTCCATAAGACGTTTGTAGCAGGTTGCTTCTTCTATGGATGTTAAATCTTGACGCTGTATGTTCTCGATTAACGCCACTTGCAGAATTTCCATTTCCGTATAATCCTTGACGATTACTGGAACTTCCGTAAGTTGCGCCTTACGCGCCGCTCTATAACGGCGTTCGCCCGCGATTATTATGAATTGCTCGCCCTCTGCTGTAACCAACAACGGTTGCACTATTCCAAAAGTTTTCATGGATTCCGCAAGTTCTTCTAATGCGTCCTCGTCAAAATACTGGCGCGGCTGTGTTGGGTTAGGTTCAACCTTGCGAATATCCACCATCAAAACCCCGCCAGACGCAGAAAAATCCGAACCAGAAGCATCACTAACCGCCGCTCTAGCCGAAGGATAATCCTTCTCCGCCGCAGACTGAACCCCGCTTATTAATGCCCCAAGCCCCTTGCCTAATCCTGATTTAGCCGTTTTCATTTGGATTCTCCTTTACTACATGTTTTCCACGGGAATACCCATTTGCCCTAGCCCCTTTTTTGCTATTACTTCTTGGGCTAGTTGTTCGTAGGCCTCTGCGCCTTTGGACGTTGGAGCATACAAGGTTATGGGAAGACCGTGACTTGGGGCCTCGCTTAGACGGACGTTTCTTGGGATTATTGTTTTGTAGGTGTGTTCGTCTAGGTGGGCTTTTACTTCGTCAACTACTTGCGCGCTTAGGTTTGTTCTCGCGTCGTACATTGTGAACACTACGCCCTCTAGCTCCAGCCTTGGGTTTAGTTTTTTGTGGACTAGATTAATTGTATGCATCAACTGGGTTAAACCTTCCAGTGCGTAGTATTCGCATTGGATTGGAACTAGCACGGTGTCTGCGGCGCATAGGGCGTTTAGCGTCAAAATATTTAACGACGGAGGGCAGTCTATTAGTATGTAATCATACAAATATTTTGCGTGATTAAATACTTCGCGAAGTTTGTATTCCCGTTGTGGCATATCAATGAGTTCTATTTCCGCGCCGCTAAGGTCTATGTTGGCGGGTAGAATGTGCAAACCTTCTACGCCATCTATTTTTAATGATACTTCGTCAAGCATAGCTTCGCCAAGCAATAGCGAATAGATGGACTTATCCAAGGAATGCTTGTCCACCCCAAAGCCGCTTGTGGTGTTACCTTGAGGATCCATATCCGCCACAAGAACGGTTTTTCCCGCTTGCGCAAGGCATGTTGCCAAGTTTATGTTGGTGGTAGTCTTTCCGACTCCACCTTTTTGGTTTGTGATTGCGATTACTCTTTTCATGAGTTATCTCCTAGTCTGTCAAATAAACTATCTTCATTATATAGCATTGTTCCCAACGGCTGTCAATGTGCAGTGATTGAACTTTGCGAATCGTGCGAACATTTTTGATATTTCGGCTTGTAATTTCTTTGTGCTTTTTACGCCAGCTTCTAGCCAAATATTTTTTATTACAAATGTTTTTGCTTCGCGGGAAACATCTGCGCGCCCTATGAACCTATCACCATGCAGAATCGGTAGTGTGTATGCGCCGTATTTTCTCGAAGCTTCGGGGGTGTAGATTTCCCATTTGTAGTCGAAGTCGAATAATTCGCGGATTAGTTTTCTGTCCCACATTAGGTTGTCTAATGGCGCGATTAACTCTGTTTGTGGTGGGAAGGGTTTTTGCTTTTGTTCTGTCGCGTTTAGGACGGCTTCCATTATTGGTGCATCGGCGGATTGGTAAAATAGTTCTTGCCCTTCTACTGAAACGCTGGTAATCTCGCCGCTTTCGATTAGCGTTTTGAAGATTTCGTTGCGATTGTTATTTTTCAAGCCGTCTATGCCCAGCCACGCGCTTGATGGTTTATTCCATAGTAGACCAACTGCACCTATTCTTCTGAATACACGCCATTTCATATGCTGGAAATCGTCGGGGAGAGGGTCGGGCGAAGATAAAATTTCTTTTGGAATATGTCGCGTTGCTAGGTCGTAGTATTTTCGCGTTCCTTTTTTGTGATGAATTACCAGTTCTCCAGTGGAGTATAACTGCTCCAACACAGCACGCGCCGCGTTGGTTTTTTTGCCATTCCAATTGCCGCTCCAATGTATGGACGAGTGCCAATCAATACTGCCCTCAAGCGGCAATTCCGCTGAAGAAACAGCACTATTTGCTTCTATAAATGTGAGGGCTTCTTTTTCAAGTGCGGCAAGCCCTTCAAATCGCGAACCACCTTGCCGCGCTATTTCGCGGAATCGCTCGAAGTAATGCCAGTTCTCCACAGATATGATTGATAGTTGCTTGTCGGGGTAATCCACCAGCAAACGGTCTTCGTATAGAAGCTCTGCCAACATTTTCTTGTCAAAGTCAGAAACACGCGACTGTAATATTATTTCCACATTCTTGCCGCAAATATCCACGGGGTCAAACTGAACACACCCAACCTGCCGAATAAATTCAATAACCCCCGCTTTGCCCAAAAATTTTTTCTTACCAAGCAGCCCATGCTTCAAAAGCATAAACTGCCGCGCCTGTTGTTTTGTTATACCGTCACCCAACGCGCACCTCACATTTTTTATATAATAATATCACATAGTATAGTTTTCGACATTTACTATTGAAGATAACAACATAAAAATAACACCTTTCTTTGAAATTTCATTTCCAAAAAAAGGTGTTGGCAAATGGAAGTGCGAAAACATTAACTTTTATTTTGAAGATTTTAACCGCTGACTTTGCTTTGCGGCACTAAATTACAACCTATACCATCTGCGTATTTCAATATGGTTTTGATGTTGCCGCCAATGCCCGTTTCAAAACGTGAAATAGCCTGTTGCGTTAAACCCGTCCGTGTTTCCAGTTCCTTTTGGGTAATCTTTTGCGATTTTCTAAATTCTACAAGCCTGTTTCGGAGTTCCAATTCTTCTTGTTCAAGTCGTGCGTTTTCACGATGGGCTTGCTCAAATTGGCGGAACATTTCCCGTCCTTCGGGGTCATCTTCAAATTCTTTTTGAAGTTCAACGGCTTCAGCGATAGGGTCAACTTTAACAAACGGCATATAATCCGCCTCCTACCCCCTACAGAAAAAACTATATTTGATTTCCCTCGCCAATTCCGTTACCAAAAATATACCTCTCGCTTGGATCGTGGCATTTGTCACAAGTAAGGGATTTATAGCTACCATCATCTTCCTTGTATGCACTATACGAATCCCCATCATTCGAACGCCACCAACTACGCCCACAATTTTTGCACTTAACTTGCATAGGATACACCCCTTTAAATAAAATTACAAAAGCCATACTTGCGGGAAGCAAAACAATATAGTTGTCGTTGCAAACGCAAGTATTTTCTACCAAATGGCGAGGATTTCGGGCAGTGAAAAAAATTCCACTGTCCGAAACCCCTCATTTTCACAGCGTTTTATTAGCCGTCGATTTTTTTCATATGGCGCATGAGTTCGATTAGTTTGCAGGAGTAGCCCCACTCGTTGTCGTCCCGCTTTCGGACTTTCACGGCGTTGTTTTGGAGGGCGACAGCCCGCTTGTTTGGCGGATAAAACGCTGTTAGCAATTCAATTTTTAGGTTAGCATAACGAGTTTGTTTTGGCGTTGCGTTGTTCTACCAATGAAAAAACGCAAAACCTCTCTAATCGCAGTCTAATCCACTGGCGAGGAAGAAGTCAAGCGGTTTTTTTTACCCCGCTACGCCACTACATATACATATTGTCGCATATCGTTGCCGTGTTTTTTTGTTGCCATTCTGTTTACCGTCTGCCGCTGTTTTATCTTCAGTCTATCTTGCCGCTTTTGTTTATATTGAGATTTCCCTGTTTGCTCGTATTGCCGCAATGAGTGATAACGCCAGTTGCTTTTCCTTTTCCGTAAAATCTTTCACCGTAGCATATATCAAAGTTTCTGTGTGACTCGTTTCAATTTCGGCAACGTCTAAACTGCGGAAAAAATAATTTACATCAACGTCAAACATATTCACAATGCGTATCAAATTATCAAACGACAAAGATAATGACGATTTGTAGCTTTCGACCTTCGCCCATGAGTTGCTATCTTTCAAGTCAATCAATTCTGCCGCTTGTTCTTGTGTTAGATTCCGCAACTTTCGCAACTCACGAATACGCGATTTTATTAAATCCTTGTCGAAAACAAATTTATGCTGATTACTCATGTCAACACGTCCTCTATTCAAGATTAGCGTGTTATGTTCATTAGCGTAATTGCGTTAAATTCATGAAACATGAACAATAGGGATATTTCCTCTTGTCTTCCGCTTTGTTCCCGTGCTATACTTGGGATATACTCAAAAAAGGTGGGATATTTGAAAATGAATCCACAAATTGAACAATTACGAACGGCATTCAACGGCTACAACAACGCCCAGAAAAAACAATTCATTGACAATCTGAAGACCAAACTGCAAACGCACAAAAGCCCCGAATATTCAAAGTTTTTGAATGAGTGTATGCAAAAATACAATTCCGCAATCCGCATAGCTAATCGACCTAGCGATATACCAATTCAAGTAAACACTAAAACGGCTTCTGCCCTAGTGCAAACACCCGTTGCTCATATGCCCGCACCACAACAAGTAAAACAAAAAAATCCGTTGAAAGGCGTTGTTGTTGCATTAAGCCTTATTGTGGTTTTACTTGTTGTTGGAATTGGTTTTTTTATGCTTACAAATTCGGATTTCTCAAATACACCAATTGCAATCCCTACCAGCACCCCTACAGAACAAATAACATACGATATTTCGGACAATCACAGCGATTTAATTGGGTCATGGCAGTATCGTAACGACCAAACTTTAGTGTTTATGAGTTGGACACATACATTTGATGCTGACGGACGTTTCATTTATATGTTCCGATTGGTGACTGATACTGGAGGGGTATTGAATACTGATGGTGTTTCTGGGTATGTTCTTTGGGGAACGTGGTATGCTGAAGATGACAACCTAACTATACACTTAGAACAACAAGCACAACTTAATTCAAGGGGGAATGTAAACACCGCCGCTGCTGTAAGAGTTATGGAAACGTGGAATTATTCTATACAAGACTTATCTGCTAATTCCCTAACAATGCGGCGAGGAGGTCATTCTCGCACATATCAAAGAATTGATTAGTTATGCAACATCTCATAACATAAAAGAAAAGCCTTGGCTTAAAAATTATAGTCAAGGCTTTTTCTTTTATTCCGCATTTCCTGCCGTCTTGTATATTTTGATGTATTTATTCACGCTTTGACGGCTGATATTACATAAACGTGCCAGTTCCGCCTGTGTAAGTTGTTTCGCCGTGTATTTCGGATAATGCCGTATAAAATCGGCTGGCAAGTTGTCTACAGTGGTTTCGGGTCTGCCCAAAACAGAACCCTTTGCCTTCGCGTTTTCCATGCCCGATTTTACACGTTGGCTAATCATGTTTCTTTCCATTTCCGCGAATACCCCCATCATTTTTAACATTCCGTCTGTCATGGGGTCAAGACCGTTTCTACAATCTACTTTGAACGTGCCTATAATCAACTCTAGCCGCTTTTCCTTCGCTTGCTCTATAATATCACATAATTGCTTTGTTGAACGTGTAAGGCGTGATACTTCGGTTGTGGCTATGGTATCGCCAGCATTGACGGTTGCAAGTAACCTTTCAAGTTGCACACGGTCTGCTTTTGTTCCGCTCTCATATTCAAAAAATATATTGCTGTCCTGTATTCTCATTTTGCGAAGCTCGCGCTTTTGACGTTCTACATCTTGCTTGCTTTCGTTTGTGCTACATCTGGCATAACCATATAACATAATCCGCAACCCCTTTATTTTTGTTGGTGAGGATATTGTAACTCCGATAAAATGAAATGTCAACAAAATGGTTGAAAATATTTCACTGACATTTCACAGCGATTTCATGCGGTTTTTGGTGTCCAGTCTGGGTCTTCTTTGGTTGTAATTGCGTGTCAAGGTAAAGAACTGTTTTCTTTGACTTCACAATCTCCAGTTACTGGAGCGATACGTTCGGATATAACAACTCATAAATTTTATGCGTGTTCGTTCGTCCTGCTACATCTAAGCTACATCTTTTCACGCTTCGGCAAAACTTTCATGCGTTTTTTTGAAAAACACCTACGAGTTTGCACACCCCGCTACAATCTAAATAAAATTTATAGAAGAAGAAAATGCCGTGAATACGGAAATAATCCATAAACACGGCGGTTTATTACTTACCATTGATACGCTTTAGAACACGGTTTAAGCTATCGTCAATAACCTTCTCCAACTTTTTCTCGTCAAATTTAAATTCCACATTCACTATATATTTACCGTCTTTCGGTGGGTTATCCTGTGGGCGTAAATTCCCCGATTGATGTAAAAGCGACATAATTTTAACCTCATTTCATTTTGTATTTGTCATTGAAAGTTAATCTGCAAACTATACTCATAAGCCAAAATGCCAACAAAAAAGGCTCACCCATTACAGGCAAGCCCCTCCGCTGTCGCTATTTTCTTCTAAAATTCATAACCGCAAAGGGCATTTACCCATTCGCCAATATTACTTACAATGCTGTCTAACTCGTCTTCTGTTTTATTATATATAGTTTCGACATAATCAAGTCTTGTAAATGGTTCATTCTCACAAGTGCCGTCCATTTCGGGAATAGAATAATCATAAGCATCATAAACGTGTTCCACAACAAAATCCTTTGGCGCGTTTTTAAAATGGTGTATGCCGTCAATCACCATGTATATTCTATCGCGCTCCACGCTTGCATCCAAAACAAAATATCTGTTTTGGTTTAGCTCAATTATTGCATGATACAACTTGCCGTTAATTTTGTTAAGATAACACCCTTTACAATAAGCCGTAGGGCAATACTTAAACTCTTCTGCTAAATTCGTATCAAAAAACGCATTACATAAGTTGCAATAAAATAAATTTCTTTCTACTGTGTTCATAATTAAAAATCTCCTTTGTTATTCGTAAATGAATTTAATTATCGAAGGGCTTTTTGCGTGGCGGGCGGGTGTTCACCATAAAAACGCCAGTTTCCCACGAAAATAAGCCCCCGATTAATTTAATTTTGCTTGTTTTGCCCTTGCTTTGCCACTTTCACTGGCATTTTGAGAACAACTTTTTATGTTATTTACTCTATATCTTTTTTTATTTTACTTATGAAAGTGGCAAAGTAATATTAAAAGATGCAAAAATACATCTCTAACAGGCAAGTTTTATCTTGCATCTTTATGTTTCGCTACTGGAAAAGTAGCAATTTTGCTTTGCATATTTACGCCGTTTGGCTTTCTGCACTTGATAAAATTGTATTATTTCTAACGATAGAACCCCAAAAATAAGTAGGCGGGTTTATTCCCATGAACCCCGCTAATGACGGGCTATTATCAATACTCATCTTCTTATTTTCGAAGTCAAGTTCTTTCAATCGGCGGGTGAAAAGGTTACTTGTTATGTGATTTATACAATATGCGTTTTCGTTTGCCCAAAGTTTAAATATTTCAAATAAGACTTTGGTGTGAATTTTATGCGTTTTGTCTGTGGTGTCGCAATCGCCTACAAACGCTTGTATTATATCGTCTGCATTTAATAAATCATTCCGCATTTCTTTAGATTGTGCGGGTTGCGTGAATACTTTGTTGTTATCTAAGAACGTATACAGGCGTTCTATAGATTCCCTTATTATGTATTCCATGCTTATTTTTTCAAGAATATTTGTGATTTTGTTGGCTTCCGATACCTTCGATTCAAATTTAACGGGTATCATGCGTTCGACAAATGCGGTTTTATCTCCGCCATTCCATAGAGGGGGTATAGTGTTTCCCGCGAAAATTAGTAATGCTTTGGGTGTTACTTGTTGGGATTGTTGAATATACTTTACCTTGCACATAATCTTCTCGCTACCGCCGCCTGTCAGCTTTTTAAGCGTGGTTATGTCCTTTAATGGCATATCGCTTGTTTCGGTGAGTATGTTGGCTTTTCTGCCTATTATTTCGTGTAGGTGGAAACTGCCTTCGTTTAATTCTTGAATAGGTAGAGAAGAATAATTTTCATCACCTATTAATTTCATTATTAAACCGCAGTATGTAGATTTGCCTGTATCTTTCACACCTTGAATGAATAGAAAGTTCTTTAATTCTCGCACGTTTGATAATACTACGCCTAAAACTTCAAATATTAACGCTCGCTTTCTTGCTTCTTCCTCTTTGTTATCTGATTTTATGAAGTTTTTGATTAGTTTTTCCGTTAAAACGTCTGTAATCGCGTTGGGGTTGTAGTCATACGGAATTTTGCTGAAGAAAATAATGTTAGGCGTGTGCGGTATCAGTTGACGTTTTTTCAAGTCAAGAATACCGTTCTTGAAATTTATGTAGCGGGCTGGCTCTATTTGGTAGCGGTTTTCGTCTAATTCGAAGTCGCTATCAAGGTGCAAAAGGCTTTCTACCTCTTTTATTAATTCTGTGGATATAATTTGTCTGTTATTTATGTAACGCGCTATCCACTTCTTCATTTTACTAATTTCTTTGTAGTAGTTGTCCTCGTAGATGAAAAATTTTCCCGAATAACAAAATAATCGTATGCTTTTGTCGTTCGCTAATGATTCCACGATGCTGTTAGGCAGTCGCGTGTTGCTTTTAAATGGCATATTTGTATGCCTCCTTTAGTGAGTGTAATTCAAAATAAACCGATTTGATTCATTTTGTAATTTATTATAACATATTTTTTGTTTCTAGTCAAGAAATTAGGGACTTCACAAGGTTTTAAGCGGTTTCGGTTGGTGTCAAATATTGCTCATAAGGGTATCACTTTTTCGCCTTGTTGATTGGTTCATTTTGTATTTCAGTATAACATTTTTTTTGCTCTTAGTCAAGAAATTAGGGACTTCACAAGGTTTTTGACGGTTCTGGTTGATGCTGAATATTGCCCGCTATGGGTGTTTCTTTTTTCTATAAATTTTTTATATTATCTCTGTGGTGTCTGTGGTCGTTTTTGCGGGCTTTAGTGTTATAAGTGCGGGAAATCCAATGCAATAAAAAAAGGGCTTACAATGCCCGTATACGCCGTGTAGAAGCGGTTTCAGAAAACCAAACAAACCAACCCATTATATTAATGGCTCGGTTTGCTTTGCTGATTATGCTACTCGCTCACAGTTATACTTACCTTTTATGAAGAAATTGTAGTATCTGCCGTGCGAATCGGCGTTCATTAACTCGTCGTATTCGCTTTCTGGCACGTTGTAATAAGCGTATACATAACCCGAATTGAACCTAATTCCCAGTATTGCTTCGTCTTTGTCATACCCAACACAATCAAGGCATGATGAATTAACATTTTCTAAAATCATTCTGATGTCCCCCTTTCTTCAGTTTTCGCCGTTTCTAAGCTATCAAGAAGTTCAATCATAGCCTTTTCTGCGTCCATTTCCATTTTAAAATCTTCCGATGACACGGTGTTAAATTTGTTAATGAACCATTCTTTTATCATTGCTAAATTGTCTTTGTGGTTCGCATAACGCTTTTTAATTTTGGTGTATTCGGCGGTTAATGCGGTGGCATAATCGTGGTTTTGAATGTAATCGTCCATAAACTCGATTGTTAAAATGCGGTGCTTTGCCCGTCTTGCTTCTGCTGTCATTTCGGGGAATTGACGTAAAAACCATGCCTTCATTCTTGCGTAATAATCGGGTTGCCCCTTGAAGGTTGCTTTCTCTCTGCAGAAACTTTGTAGAATAACAGTGTTGTTTTGGTTTAACTTCATGAATCTTTCCATAAATTTAATCGTCAAGCCTGTGTGTTTCACCTTGTTTGCGTTCTTTTTGATTGTCTTTGCGTGAATTGTGTAACCTTCGCTACGCCAGTGTTGGATTGCTCTGTATTCCTCGCTCTTGGGGTCATTCATTGCTTTTGCAAAGCCTTTAGAGATTGTGGCGGTTGTTCCTACATGGTCAAGTGTTAAGCCTCTGAAAGTTTTCATGATACATTCTCCATTCTTTTTTATGAGATTTGAGTGAGTGCCGTGTTCCATCTCCTCACTTTTTGCAATAAAATAAGACACAAATATTGTGAAAATTGCACACAAAAAGCCACTAGGTATATTTAACTTCAAAAGTGATTAACTTTTAAGAAAATTCATAATTCTAATGGCTTTTTATTATTGCTATTTTTTATTGTCATAGTTCACAAATTACTAAGTTGCAAAATGTGAACTGAGTTGACATATAAGTTATGTTTTCATCTTATCACCTCTTTCCAAATTTTGTATTTGTTTTGTTGTCTATATACGCATTTATTGAAATGTTACTTTGAAGTTTTACTGAATTATTCGGTTGTTTTTGCGCTGTTTTGCTCTCTTGACTATGTGAAAATTATATCACTTTTTTCCTGATTCGTCCATTGACAAGCCACACAACAATTTTTTTATAAGTCTACAGACGGGGAACATTCGTTCAAAAAATGTCACAAGACAAATTTTCAGATTGTGACATGTCACATATATAAATTCATTTACGGCTCTCTTTATGTGCAAAATTACATTGTCGTTACTTCCACTCGTTTTGAAAACTTCTAACCACTACATTCTCAAGGTAGTTCTTAATTACACGCTATCCTTAAAAATTGTAATAAAATTGATGAAAGTTTCACCATGGTTATTAAAACATAAAGAAAGACGGTAAATGACGTTGAATCATCTGCCGTCTTTCTTTTCTATAAATTCTTCAGCCCGCTACACTATAAATTCATAAGCGGGCTTGTTTTTTGTGCTTGTTCTAAAACTTCTTCGTCACGCAAGCCATTCAAATATGTTTGCGTGATAGAAATGTTTTCATGCCCTAAAAGTCGCGATAACGTGTATATGTCAAGCCCGCTTTTCAACTGGTATTGTGCGTATGTGTGGCGAAAAGTATGTGCGGAAACTCTTACATCACGCGAAATATCACAAGCCCTTCCTGCGTCTTTGATAATCCTATCGATTATCGCGTCACCCAAAATTTTACCGTTCTTGCTTAAAAAAATATTGTTGTCGGTTGCCCTGTATTGAAAATACGCTTTGCGAACTGCCAAATACTTTATAATCCATTTGCTTAATAATGGTGATTTTGGCACAACTCTTTCCTTGCCGCCTTTGCCCTTTATGATAATGTAATCGTGTTTAATTTGTTCCTCCGTCAAGCGGATTAATTCACCGATTCGGATGCCAGTGTCAACAAGTAGCATAAGCATAACCTTATTGCGAATATCAAGATATTTATGCCCGTGATAGTGGTTGATAATCCGCTTCGTTTCTTGCTCTGAAAACGTGCGTATGATTGTTTTATCACCCTTTGCGTTCTTGATTTTGGCGGTTAGCAAGGTTTCGGCATAGCCTTCTTCATAGGCATAGCGGAAAAAAACTTTGAACGCCTTTAGTAAGTCGTTGAAATAATTTACGCTTCGTCCGTTCCTCTTCATTTGCAAAAGAAATTGCTTGATGTGCGACGGTTCTGCCTCTTCGATTTCCTCAACGTCTTTTTCCGCTTTGAGATAATTCAGCAAGTAGCCGATTTGGTTTGAGTAATTGCGGATTGTCGCGTCGGACAATTTGCGACATTGGCAGTTGAACAAAAACTCCTCTTTGATTACAGATAGCAACATAAAAACAGCATCCTTTCTTGGACACTAAACCCAAAAAAGAATGCTGTTGAAAAAAACATTTGGGGATTATACTTGGCAGAATAAAGTTCGCTTCGTTGTTCTACCGAAAGCGTTTATTCCATACCACGCGAAACTCAATTCAGAATATCGCATTTCCAAAAAGAGCCGCAACCCCGCAATTTTACAGCATGTTTATTAGCCGTCGATTTTTTTCATATGGCGCATGAGTTCGATTAGTTTGCAGGAATAGCCCCACTCGTTATCGTACCATGAAACCAATTTCACGAAGTTATCGGTCAAAGAAATGCCTGCTGATGCGTCGAAAACTGATGTGCATTTTTCGCCGATGAAGTCGGTGGAAACTACAGCGTCTTCTGTGTAGCCTACAATGCCTTTAAGTTCTGGGCTTTCGCTGGCGGCTTTCATTACGGATTTAATTTGGTCATAGGTTGCGGGTTTTGCCAAGCGAACTGTGAGGTCTACAACGGAAACATTAGTTGTAGGAACGCGGAAAGCCATTCCTGTGAGTTTGCCTTTTAGTTCTGGAAGAACTAGGCCAACTGCTTTTGCCGCACCTGTTGACGATGGGATAATGTTAGCGGCGGCAGCGCGTCCACCGCGCCAGTCTTTTTGTGAAGGGCCGTCTACGGTTTTTTGGGTAGCGGTTGTTGCGTGAACGGTGGTCATAAGGCCTTCTACAATGCCGAAATTATCGTTGATTACTTTAGCTAGAGGCGCGAGGCAGTTTGTTGTACAGCTTGCGTTGGAAACGATTTTCAAGTCTGACGTGTATTTTTCGTGGTTTACACCCATTACGAATGTTGGTGTGTCGTCTTTTGCAGGGGCGGAAAGAACTACTTTTTTCACGCCTGCGTCAAGATAGGCTTTGGCGGAATCTTGTGTTAGGAAGATTCCTGTACATTCTGCAACGTATTCAACGCCATCGTTTACCCATTTGATGTCTGCTGGGTTTTTTTCTGCATATAGGGAAATTTTCTTTCCGTTTACTACTAGCTTGCCGCCTTCGGCTTTTACTTCGCCTGGGAACGGGCCGTGTGTTGAATCATACTTGAGCATGTACACCATGTACTCGAGGTCAACGAAGGGGTCATTTATTGCTACCACTTCTACATCGTCTAAACTTGTAGCATAACGGAACGCCAAGCGGCCTATCCGTCCAAAACCATTAATTCCCACTTTAACCATTGGAATCGCCTACTTTCATATAAGTTTTTTTCAATCAAAAACATTTTACCACATTGGGACATGCAATAAAAGGGGTTTTTAGCATACTATAATAACAAATACTGAATTTTTAACGCCGTGTACAGGTATTGCTGGGCTTTGGTGTACGTCTCGAAGCCAGTTACAAAGATTTAACGCCGTGTACAGGTGTTGCGGGGCTTTGGTGTACGTCTCGAAGCCAGTTACAAAGATTTAACGCCGTGTACAGGTGTTGCAGGGCTTTGGTGTACGTCTCGAAGCCAGATACAAAAATTTAACGCCGTGTACAAGTATTGCTGGCTTTTCTGTAATCTCGAAGCCAGATACAAATTTTCTTCTGCGGAGGTGCGTTGGTATGTTGCGCAAAAAACGGTTGATGGGACTAATTTTTTTCTTCGTGGGAGTTGGCATGATTATTCAGTATATGATGCCGGGCTGGGGGTTTCTTCTAGCCGCCGCCCTAATTATTTTGGGCTTCTGGTATGTATTTGCAAGATAGTGAATAAATATAGTTGTCTTTGTCACAAATAGGAACACACAACTATAATATACGCCCGATTTTGACATCTACTCCAGAAGAACAGCAAGTCTGGAGGGTTCTACCATGATGAAAATTCGCGTAATCAAGCTGCCTAATATCGTTGGCAACTTATTGCATAAAATTCTTGTCCGTAAATAATAATGAAAAAAAATGGGACTATTGCAAACTGCAAAACGCAGTTTGCAACAAGTCCTTTTTTGCTCTCTTGTTCTTTAGGAGACAACCTTTGCTATAGCAAACGACATTGAAAAACGTGATTGAAGAGGGCTGCCAAAAACGCGAAATGAGCGTTTTTGGCTGTTTTTGCCCGACGCACAATCACGATTTTGAAAGTCGTTTGCTATAGTTTTTGCTTGCTATTTTTACGCCTTGGCGATATAGTAATCCTATTGTCGAATAATTTAGAGAGAGGGAAATTAAACATGATTAAATTTAATGGTAGCGTAGTTGTGAGAGTGATTGCGGCATCTCTTGTAGCTATCTTTTTTTTGGTTGGGTGTAGTTCAAATGGGGCATTATTGGAAAATGATATTGTTTATGAACCAGAATCAGATTTAACAGAAACCGAAATTCCTTCTGTTTCAAACCCGACTGCCATCGAAACAGAAAACGATGAAGATAAAAATGGAAGCCAATCAGCGATTTATGAAGCATGGGAATTTACGATTCCAAACTCTTTTGCCGATGCTTTTGCGGGCGTTGAGGATTTCGGAATTTCCTTCACTGGAAGCGTGGCGGATTGGGATTATGGCTGGCAAGGGATTCCCATGAGTCCAGACGAAGTGAACTTTGGCACTATTTATTACCAAGAGCAACCGATAGGATTGCTTCGTGATGAAACATTCCTTGATTTAGGTATAGGTAATAGATTTAGAATTTCATCTGAAAATTTCGCCTTTGAAACGCCGCACCAAGCTGCTTTTGTAGTTCGCAACGAGAGAGGAATCATAACTGGGGTAAACTTAGTAGATTGTATAGGGTGTGGCCCGAATCTTGTATGCGGGGATGACCCATTTACAGATTATTTTAGAAATTTATTTGCAGGTGCTTTTCCTGGCGTTGAAGAGTTTGGCATAACATTCAGCGTAAGCAGGGAGGATTGGGCTACTTCCGAATCCCGTTTTATCTATTATCAAGGTCAAGTAATAGGGACGCTTATTGATGACCGCCGTGCTACTGGTGGAAGCAACTGGGTATTTACCTCCAGCTGCCCTGATTCAACTGATATACCACACACAAGTATATATGTAATTCGGGACGAAAACGAAAATGTGACAGGCTTAAACGTAATAGGACTGCCGTAAAAAAGAAAACATTAACCCAATTAAGAAGCCCTAATGCTGTTTTATAAGAAAAAGCATGACAATGCGAAAAGCTCCGAACATCAGCCGTTCGGAGCTTTTTACGCGTGTATCCAATTATTTTTTTGCTCGCCGATTTTATATAGACATCTTAGCCCTAATTGCATAACTTCTGCGTTCGGCATCTTGTTGTACGGCTCTGATTGTATTTTCTGATAAATGTCTGTCACGGTTATTTTGCGAACGCACCAATAGCTGTATTTGTTCCATTTGTTCACGATATACATTCTCGTCCTCTGCCATTTCGCGCAACATACCATGCGTTACCATAAACGGGGTATTTCTGCCATCAAAACCCGTTTGTACGACAGTTAAACCACATGAACTTGTATGTTCAGCCAAATTAAACATCACCGAACCATCCACTAACTTGCGAATACTTGCCAAAATTTCATTTTCCCTTTCAGTCAACCCCACAACAGTATCTACTAATTTGGGCTTAACTTGGACAAAATTTTCTGGCAACGGAATTGCTTTTCCTCTACCTCTATTGTTTGGGTTGATGAAAAATGGGACTGAGTTTGAATTTACGTTACTAATCATTGAACGTTCCTCCTGTAGTATTTTAATGGTGCATCCATGCAAGTGAATCTTCCTGTGTGGTATATCGGCAAGATACGCCCAAAAGTTTACCTCTGCTTTTTGAACAGTTCCTACGCGTTAAATAACATCAAATTCCACAAACAAGGCCAGTAACCCATAAGTTATTAATGCAAGACCAGAAATTGTATGGCTTAGGGCTAGAGGGATTCGTTTTAAATGTTTGGTTCTTGCTAGATAGAATGATATTGTTGAGTATACGAAATGGGCGAGTGCTACGGTTATAGGGATTATTAGGGTGGAATCTGGTAGGAAAATGAAAGTGATTCCCATAGTTATAAGCATTGCCTCGCCGCTCATTACGATTCCCACTAGGGCTAGAGTTTTGTATGAAATGCTTATTTCTTCGGTAGTGCCTTTGCGGCGTTTTAGATGCTCGAATAGAAAGAATTGCATAATTGTCCACAGCCCCAGTGCTATGAAGGCGAAGCCAACAATTAAATCTGGGTCGAAAGGAATTACCTCGTAAATTTGCCCAGCGACAAAGAACCCAACAAAACAAAGTGCTAAAAGAAATACGTTAATCGCGACAAGATATAGATACTTGCATTTTTTTTGCAAACCAAGCGAAAGCCCAATAAAGAACGCATCAACCGAAACAATCAGCCCAGATAAAACCGCCATAAACATAGTCCACCTCCAAAAAAATTAGCGTGGGGGAAAACTTTTCCCTCACGCTAATGTATGTCAAGCTGTGCGAAGCTGTTACAGGCAACCACCAAAAATCTCCCTTCCGCCAGTTTCGGCGAATTTTCCGCACTGCTACGTCAACGCCTCCTAGCTTGCCTCCAGCAAGCGTCGGCGGCGTTTCCTTGCATTGCGAAAAATTCGCTCGAAACTGACGAAAGGGAGATTTTCGGAGGTTGCCTACATAATTTCAATGCCGAAGATTCTATGCCCGCGAGTTCCGACTACTAGCATGTTTCCGAAAACTGCGGGTGAGGCCTCTATGTTTGAGCCTAGGTTAATGCGATAAACTTCTTCGCCAGTTGTGCCGCGTAGCATAAACATTCTTCCGTTGGAATCGGAGACTATTATATAGCTTGTGCCGTCCTCTGTATAAACAGCAACAGGCGAACTCCAGCCGAAGCCTGTTTTTGAAAATTCCCAAACGATGTCACCTGTCGCCTTATCGAAGGCTATTACAGTGCCAGCACTAGCGCGGTCAAGTGTACGCGCTACGGAGTGGATTACCAAATGAGAAATATCATGTTGACCCACCACGGGCGTTGCGGTTACGCCACCATTAACGGCGGTGTTGTACCCGCATCGAATCCTTTGATGCCAAAGGACTTCACCTGTTGCGGCATCTAGCTTTCTGATGTGGGAATCTCCTGCGCGTTGTATAAGGTCAACTTGCGTTGCTGTAAAAATTACTAGCCGTTGGTTTTCTTCTTCCCACTCTAGGACTAGGGAAGAATCGGTGTCATCTGTTGCGTCAAATATCCAAACGGGTTCCATTGTGCGTAGGTCTAGGCATTGAATCCAGCCCGCGTTATCTGCGAAAAATATATAATGCCCAAATCCTGTGGGTGAGTTTTCTGTTCCAAGGCGGCGGCTTCCTGTGTGGCGATAGCGTGATATTATTGGAGCAACGGAAATTGTCCCCGCTTCCCTGTCAAAGTTTGTGTTAAGCAAAACACTATAGATTACACCGTTTTCGCCAGCAACAATCATGCGGTCTGTTTCTGTGTCGAACAGCGGGTTAGCGTCAAACGCACCCCATGTACGTGGGGCAAATGGGTCGCGTCCGTTTATAAAAAATAGTTCTGTACCTGTGATTAGGCAGTAGATGTAAAATCCGAATCGCGCACCACGAACATTATCACCCTGCCCAATAAACAACAACGGATAACCACGCGGGCAAATAGAAACAGAACCTTTTATAATATCGCCAAAATGAATGCGCGGGCGTGTTTCCTCGCCTGTTTCCAAATCGAAGAAATGAACAAACCCGTCCATCGCGCCTTGAATTACTTCGACTAATCCTTCTTTGTAGCGGAACTGTTCGTGTAAATTCATCATCTCGCGAGTTTCACAGTCCCATTGAACTATTACGGGTTGTCCTGTCCAACCAACTCCCGTCCAGCGTCCAAGCGAACCAATACGACGTTCGTATCTGACCTCTAACCGACGTTCTTCAATTACCACATTGCCCCATGTTGGGTTGTTCCTAAAATTGTTGCCCCTAAAGGTGGTTACGCCGATTACATCGGTGTAGTCTTCGGGCATTCCAAAATGAATCGGATACAATGTCATGTACGGGTTAATTTGATTAGCATGAACAAGCCGCGGAAATGTTGCGGGGTCTGTTTCGGGCAATGGATGCGGCTGAAATACCTCCCATGGGTGAGGGGTAGGTGTTGGAGTTGGTTCGGGCGTGGGTTCTGGGGTTGGTTCTGGCGTTGGAATTGGTGTGGGCGTAGGCGTTGGAGCAGGCACAGCTTCTTCCGCAAAAACTAATGCGGGGGCTTCTTGCTCATCTCCAAAACACCCAACCATAAGCCCCATCATTAACACTACCGCAATTGCAAAAAAAATCTTCTTCAAAATAAATTCCTCCTTTACACTGCTAAAAACAAACTAAAAACAAAAAATCACTTTCCACAATCAATCTTGCAAACGAATTTACGCATTGTATCACAACATAACAACCCTCACAACTTACTATGCGTAGTGTAAGCGTCAAATAAAAGTATAGGGCGTGTTCCCATGTGCGTTTATGCCAATCAATTTTTCTCCCAAATAGTGGTGATAAAAAGACAATAAAAAGTTGGCGCACCCCAATTTCCCATGTTATTATAGTGCAGAAAAAAGTTTCGAGGAGGACAGCAATGGACATAATTGCAAAGCTAACACAAGAATTTACATTAGCAAAGTGGCAAGTGGAAAACACGGTTGAGTTAATCGACGCAGACAACACAATTCCATTTATAGCGCGTTATCGCAAAGAGCAAACGGGAGAAATAGACGACCAAAAACTACGCGAACTAAGCGAACGTTTGGAATACCTACGCAACCTAGAAGACCGAAAACAGCAAGTGCGCGCAACCCTAACAGAGCAAGGCAACCTAACAGACGAATTATCCGCAGCATTAACAGCGGCGGTAACGCTAACAGAGGTAGAAGATATTTACCGCCCCTTCCGTCCAAAACGGCGCACACGCGCAACAATCGCAATGGAAAAGGGATTAGGCCCCTTAGCAGAATTAATATACGCGCAAGAAATCAGCGATTTAAGCATAGCGGCAGAGTACATCGACCCAGAAAAGGGCGTAGAAACAGAAGCCGATGCCCTAGCAGGCGCAAGCGATATAATAGCCGAAAAAATTTCCGACGACCCAACCTGCCGCACAATGGCGCGAACAATGACCCAAAACAACGGCATAATAGAAACAAGCGCGTCAAAAAAAGTAGCGGAAAGCGCGGAGGATTCCAAAGCGGCAATTTACGAAATGTACTTCGATTTCACCGAGCCGATTAAGAAAACCGCAGGACACCGCATATTAGCAATCAATCGCGGTGAAAACGAAGGCTGGTTAAAAGTAAATATAAATGCTCCAGAGGAATCCATTTTGACGGGGCTAAAAGGGTTATTCATCAAGCCAAACGAAGCAACATTACCACTGATGGAGACCGCACTTGCAGACAGCTACAAACGTCTAACCGCCCCCGCCGTAGAGCGTGAAATTCGTGGAATACTAACAGAACAAGCCGAAGAAGGCGCAATCAAAGTATTTGCGGAAAACCTACGCCAACTGCTAATGCAACCCCCAGTAAAAGACCATGTAGTTTTAGCAATAGACCCTGGCTTCCGAACAGGTTGCAAATTAGCAGTAGTAGACGAAACGGGCAAAGTGCTGGAAACAGGCGTAATTTTCCCAACCACAACAAAGGACACAACCCCGTCCAAGAAAACCCTAGCGCAAATGATAGACCGCCACAAGGTAAGTATTTTGGCAGTTGGAAACGGCACGGCCTCCCGCGAAACGGAATTAGTGGTAGTGGAACTTCTGAAAGAAACAGGCTCGAAGGCGCAGTATATAATTGTGAATGAAGCTGGTGCATCTGTGTATTCCGCGTCAAAGTTGGGTGCGGAGGAATTTCCCGACTTCGACGTAGCATTACGAAGCGCGGTTTCCATAGGACGCAGACTACAAGACCCATTGGCGGAACTCGTAAAAATAGACCCCAAAAGCATAGGCGTGGGGCAGTACCAGCACGACATGAATCAAAAGCGTCTAAGCACCACCCTTTCGGGCGTGGTTGAAGCTTGCGTAAACAAAGTTGGCGTTGACTTGAACACCGCTTCGCCAAGCTTGCTTTCATATGTAGCAGGAGTTAGCCCCGCAATTGCGAAAAACATTCTAGCCTTTCGCGAAGAACACGGCAAATTTAAATCCCGCGCACAACTGCTAAAGGTAGCGAAATTAGGGCCAAAAGCCTTTGAGCAATGCGCAGGATTCCTACGCATTCCCGACGCGGAAAACCCAATGGATAACACAGGCGTTCACCCAGAATCTTATGAGATAGCAAAAAATTATCTACAAATTGCCGCTGAACCACCAAAGGCCGCCACGCCCTCAAAATCCCTAAAAGACCTAGCCGCCGCAACAAACCAAAAACCCGATTACGCCGCCATTGCAAAACGCTTAGAAGTAGGTCTTCCAACCCTTCGCGACATAGTAATGGAACTAGAAAAACCTGGACGCGACCCCCGCGACGAACTCCCCCCAGTTCTACTACGCAGTGATGTTCTAGCAATGGAAGACCTAACCGAGGGCATGGTTCTAACAGGCACAGTTCGCAATGTAATAGATTTCGGCGTGTTTGTAGACATTGGCGTTCATCAAGATGGGCTGGTTCACATTTCGCAAATTCGCGACCGTTTCATAAAGCACCCATTGGAAGCCGTTCAGCTAGGCGACGTTGTAAACGTAAAAGTTCTAGGCGTTGATTTAAAGAAAAAGAGGATTTCTCTTTCCATGAAAGATGTGAAACAATGAATAACGTGTAAGAAAATAGGGCGTGTTTCCGCAGTGGGAACACGCCCTAAATTATTTATACGGAATGCCGAAAACATTTACCGACGACGAGCTAAGTCTGCGGGCTTTTGCGCAGACTTGAGCGACAGAGGAGGTTAATGTTTTCGCACTTCCGTTTAAGAAAACCCAACAAACATAGAAAACGGGGGCAGGGTGACATACCCTTCTACTGTGTATAGAATTTCAATGCCAGCGCGTCGGTAGTCAACTACTACGTTGATTGCTGACTGGTTTCCGAAATTCAAATAATGGGTGTACGGGCTGCCATTGTAGGCTACATAAATATACCGCCAGTTGTTGTTCGGGTAAGACCCAGCATAAGGCCCTAATCTGTATGCCAGCACACGATAATCTGCGCGGATTAGTTGGTAGTAATTGGTTGTCATGCCGTAAAGTAGATTCATTCGGAAAGCTGGAGTGTTGCGACGTAGTTCTATTAATCCGCGATAGTATTCAAAAACTTCTGGGAATGATAGTTTCAGTTCCCAATCTATAGCATTGTAAAAATCGGGTGCGTTGAAGCTGTTGTGACGCCCACGCTTGGAGCGTAAAAACTCATCTCCTGCGTGAAGAAACGGCACGCCCTGTGATGTGAGAACGATTCCAGTTGCAAGCAACAGGCTTCTTACGGGGTAACTGCTTAACGGGTCGTAACTACAAATATGATGATGTGGGTTAGAATGAAATTCTCCTGCGAAAGAATCCACGCCGCCCCATTCACTTCCCAGCGACATGGAAATATTATCCCACAGAATCAAATTGTCGTGCTTCGACGCGTAGTTAATGCTTTCGGAAGCCCAGTGAATGTATTGATGGTCGGCGCGAACAGCTCGCCACAGGGCGTATTCGATACGGTCGAGGGGTCTTCCGAATCTGTAGCTCGCTCCTGTTGCAAAACCGCGTCCTGCGCCGTCGTTGTTTCCGCGATATACTTCACGGAAATCGTCGTTAAAGAAGGCAAATCTTTCGTTGCCATCTATCGCGCTTACTGCAAAATGGTTTGTTGGGCCCACAAAACCCCTTCGACCATTAAGCCGCGACGGGAACAACTCTTGATGCTCTAAGGGAGAAGCGGCGGCACGCCAAGGTTCGCCGTAAATTAAAACATCTGGGTCAATGGCGCGAAGGGCTTCTACTGCTTGGTACATAGTTTCATAATCGTGAAGCCACATTAAATCGAAACGGAAGCCGTCAAAACCAAATTCCTCCTGCCAGAACAACAGCGAATCAATAATATATCGGCGTACCATTGGGCGTTCGGAAGCGATTTCATTGCCCACGCCAGAGCCGTTGGAAAACAATCCATTGCACCATGTACGATGATAATACACTGGTACAACCCTTTGGAAAGGGCCGTCGATTATGCTGTAAGTGTGGTTATAAACAACATCTTTAACAACTCGAATCCCCCGCGAATGCAATGCATCAATAAGCATTTTCAATTCTTGAATGCGCAAATACGGGCGAGTTGGGTCGGTGGAATAACTGCCTTCTGGAACATTAAAATTTTGCGGGTCGTAACCCCAATTGAACGAACCATGCGCATTAAAATACAACGCGCCAATTTCATTAATTGTCTGCTGGTCGAAAACTGGTAGCAAATGAACTGTAGTCACGCCAAGTTCAACAAGATGGTCAATGCCTGTTGATGGATTCGCTGGCACACCATTCACGGTAGTCCCAGTAATGGTGAACGCAACAAATGTACCGCGATATTCTTCTGAAATGCCCGAACTTGGGTGAATAGAAAAATCGCGAACATGAAGTTCATATATGATATGGTCAACTTGATGCGTACCGCCGTAATGATTATTCCGAATTTCCGCCGCTGAGAACCCAGTCAAAAATTCTCCGCGTTGCAAACGATTAAGTCCGTTTTCATCTCTTAGCGGCACACCGCGCTGTTGCGCTGTGATAATCGCGCCCAATTGACCATTGGCAGAAACAGCCGTCACATATGGGTCAATAGCGTACTCAACAAGACCATTCGAGTGCGTCACCCTAAACATATACCACTGTCCCGCCAAATCCCCAGCAACCGTTCCCCGCCAAACGCCATTTTCGCAACGTATCATATCATGAAGAACTCGCGTGCTTTCGTCATGCAAAAAACTTTGCCTAATCCTTCCGTTTGCATCAAAATGCAACCCGTTCAAAGTTTGGTCAAGCTCCGAATATATCGCAATCTGAACATTTGCGGCAGTTGGTGCCCACACAGAAAAGTGACTTTCTTCCAAAAAATATTCTAAGCCAAGAAGCCCCGCATAATAAAATTGGTCTAAAATGCCACGTTTTACAACATCAGTCGGAATAACTTGATTACCGTATCTAAGCTGATAATGATGTTGCGGATTAAGGGCATAATCGTCCAAACCTACATGAAAAATTGGAATGATACTGCCATTCAAACCCCGCCCAGTATCGCGCCTTACTTCGCGAATAGGAACTTCCACCCCCAAAGTTAAATCATGAAGTTGCAAGCGCGTTAATTCTCCCGTATTTACAGGAAGAAAATTCATAGTCATACGAATGTAATTATGCCAGTCTGCAAGTGCCGACTGCACCCCCATGCCGATATACGGCATGGTCGAATGATGCCTATGTTCGCCATGAATATAATAAATTGTAGTGCTGATGGGATTTCCATTTTCATCGCTGTCTAAGTACAATTGAATTTGTGGGTTTTCCGCTTCCCAATGCCGCAACCGCACAATAAATCCAACTCGTGAAGTTCCTGCGGGTAGCTCAACTTGAACTGTTCGCCACGGGTTGCCTTCCATAATTACATCTGTAAAGTCCAATGCTTCGCCCGCTCCGCCTACGGGTGCAATTGTCCATAACCATATATTCCAACCATCATAATTTCGATTAGGGTGCTGATAATAATTGATAGTCAAAATTACAGGCTCAACAAAGCTTTCCACTCCACCAAAAGAGTGCGACGGCTCAAAAATGCCAGTTGTCGGTTGGGGTGTTTGTTCGTATTCCGAATACTCCAAAGTTTCCGATTCGCTCCCACACCCCAGCAAACAAAACAACAATATTGCAATTAAAATTGCTATTTTAATAATCCGCTTCATAGTATCCCATCTCCCTCTATAGCGATTTCGTTTGAAATTGGGCTTCGTCTGTCGTCAATTCTGCGTAGAAACGCTCGCAGAATTGACTCGTCCTCAGCCCATTTCAAATCGAAACGCCTATATAATCATCACAACCACAATACTACATAAAATTTCCCATACTCACAATATCAAATGACAAATTATTTCCAAGCGCGGTTTTATACTTGTGCTGGTGAATGAAATGACACTTTATGCGGATATTTTATTCTTAGTAAATTTTGTGATGAATGGCTTTGTATTGTGGGTGCTATCAAAAGCTATGCGAACGCCACGAAAAGCACGCTGGATATTGCTTGGTGCGGGAGTGATGGCGTTGCTGTACACGCTAATCATTGTTATCGAACCATTGCGATTTGTAAATGTGTTTATCGCGTCGGTGGTAATATTAGCGGCTGGGGTTGGTGCGGCGTTTCACCCAACACAGTTGAAGATATTTTTTAAGCTGATGGCTATGGCTTATGTTATATCGTTTATGGTTGGCGGGCTTGGAATGGCATTGTTTTTCCTTACGGATTTACCATATGCGATTTATTTCATAGTAGCTGATTTTGATGGATTCGCACGAACTGTTTCATGGCAGTTGATGTTAGTGGGAATGATTATAAGTTACATCATAATCAAAATTTCGCTAAAAGTGTTCGAGCGGCACACACTAAAACGTCAAATGCTATGTAATGTTCACATCACAATTGGCGATAACGACTGCAATTTCAACGCACTTGTAGACACTGGCCATAGCTTAAAAGAACCAATTTCGCAATCACCAGTAATAATTGCAGAGTTTGAACAAGTAAAGCCGCTTCTTCCCGATGGGCTAAAGGTTTTGTTCTACGAAAAACAGGAGAACGACCTAGCCGTGTTGCTATCCATACACGAAGAATCATTTTACAATCGCATTCGCATGATACCCTTTACAAGCCTAGGGCGAAGCAATGGAATGTTAATAGGCTTTCGCCCAGACCACGTAAAAGTAGAAGGCGCGGAAAATTCCCCAACCGACATAGTAATAGGAATCTACAACGACAAACTATGCCAAGATGGAAGATACCGCGGCCTACTAAGCCCCGACCTAGTAGCATAAATCTTTTAGGAGGTGCCTCAAATGATAGGCGCGATATATATAAAAGCCCGCGATATGATACTTGGAGCGTTGGCGATACAACCGAGAGAAAATAATTCTGTATACTACATAGGCGGAAGCGAGGTACTACCCGCGCCGCTTGGGGCAGAAGAGGAAGCAAGTTTACTAGCAATGTTAGGAAGCGACGACGACACAGGAGCAAAAGCAACACTAATCGAAAGAAACTTACGCCTAGTAGTATATATAGCGCGTAAGTTCGAGAATACGGGAATCAACGTGGAAGATTTAATTTCCATTGGAACAATAGGGCTAATCAAAGCAATCAATACCTTTCGCCCAGACAAAAAAATCAAGCTTGCAACCTATGCAAGCCGCTGTATAGAAAATGAAATTCTTATGTATCTACGACGCAACACACGAACAAAATCCGAAATTTCCATAGACGAGCCGCTAAACATAGACTGGGAAGGCAACGAGCTTCTTCTATCAGACATTCTGGGAACAGAGGTAGACATAATCTCTCGCGACCTAGAAGACGAAGTAGACCGCGAATTATTAAACGTAGCACTAGAAAAACTATCCAACCGCGAAAAGAAAATAGTGGAACTACGCTTCGGACTATACGCAGGCGGCGAAGAGAAAACCCAAAAAGAAGTAGCCGATTTACTAGGAATTTCGCAATCCTACATCTCGCGGCTAGAGAAAAAAATTATCGGACGGCTAAAAAAAGAAATGCACCGTATGGCAGCAGAATAATTTCTATGGTATACTCAAGGAGATTGCAATACTTTTTCACAGGAAAAAGTACAAAGCGCAATCTCTTTTACATATATGGGAGGGGTATACTCATGCGAGCGAAAAAAGTCAGAAAAAGCAAAAAAAGGAAACGCCATCCGAACTATGTAAGCAAACATACCAAGAGAGTGGATTTTCTTTCAAGAATAGGCACTTATGTAATGCTTACTGTTGCGGCGGCGTGTTTAGTCTTCGCTGTGTATATTGTGGTGGACAATACGCGTGTTCCTACACAGGCAAGCACTACATATTATACTGCGGCTTCGGTTATGTACGAATATGAATCATTGCCGCCCGTTGGTGAGTTTGCTCATGACGAAGCCGTCAGCGAAACAGAAGTAGTCGAACTCGTTGAAGAACCCGATGTTGAAACAGTCTCGTGGATTCAAATTCTTTCACCAAGCGACGACTATTTAAGTTACGACTACCCAAGTTACGATTATTACATTGATGAAGATTACCCCAAAGAATACGAAGAAGATTATCCGCTACACTACACCCAGTTATCATTCTTCATGCATGACAATGCCGATTTATACGCAGCATTTGCTTACCGCCGCCCCGACCTTGATATGGAAACTGTAATCTGGATGGTTAATGTTTCTCTGCATGTGCCGTTTTTTTCGGAAGTTCATGTAAATTATCAGCCTAACCCGCTGTTTGTTTCGCCTGCGTTTCGTTTGCCGTCGGGATTCGCCCCAGAGGAACTTGTTCCCGTAAATAGCGATACTTGCTGGCTTCGCGCTACCCCCGAAACAGTTGCGGCGTTTAGGTATTTTCGTGCTTCGGCGCGGTATGCGGGGTTGGATATATCTGCGACTTCCGCATTCCGTACAGCCGCTCGTCAAACCGAATTATGGACGCAAAACGGCAGGCGAGATGGCGCAGTTGCTCGCCCCTATCACAGCGAACATCAGACAGGTCGCGCTCTTGACCTTTGGGGGCCAAGTGGTCTTCTGGACAGACACGGGCCTTCTCCAACAGGTCTTTGGGTTGCCGCAAACGCTCATTACTACGGATTCATAATCCGCTATCGCGCCGAAACAACCCAAATAACTGGCTACATTCACGAACCGTGGCATATAACATATGTAGGAACAGAAATATCCAACTACATGCACCAAAACGAAATTCTAAGCCTAGAGGAATTTGTAGGCAGAAACCCCCGTGCGGCGTTGTAATACAACGCCGCTTTGTTATATATACGTCGTAACTAAGACCTTGGTGGCGTTGCCCCCAATACCCCCACAAGGGGACACAGTCCCCTTGACCCCTTCTTTTTGCGGCTGTACAACTTCGTTAGATTTTCACTTAACAAAATATTTCTGGCTTGTTTTTAAAATTGCGGCAAGTATTCTTTGTGGGCTTCCAGTAGCAAATCGAAAACTTGGACGGCTAAGGCATCTGAACCTATTAGGGGATTTAGATTCAATGCAGCTATGGCGGTATCTCTACAGCCTTCTGCGGCGGCTTTTACGCATAATCTTTCAAAAGATTTAATGTGATGGATATACCCCGCAATCTCTGGTTTTAGTTCGCCTATATTCAAAGGAATTGGGCCGTTGGCAGTCACCATGCACGCAGTTTCGATTACGCAATCTTTGGGTAGGTTTGATATTGTTCCGTTGTTTACGACATTCAGATATTGCACGTCGCAAGTATTATTGTAAATCGACGATACTAAATTACATGCCGCATCGGAATACAACGCCCCGCCACGCTTCTCTAATTGCGACGGCTTAATGTCTAAACTCTCGTCCTTGTACAGCGCGAATAATTCCTCTTCTACTTGCTTTACAACTTGCCCGCGAACTTGATTATCTGCTAGTTCTTGAAGTTGCTTCTTCACTTGCTCTTTTTGGTGGAAGTAATAATTGTGATAAGTACATGGGATTGCGCCTAGACCTTTTATCAAGGATTCAGAAAAATCTATTCCTGTTATATTTTTCATGTTCATATCTTCGCTTTTGTTTAAATATGCCGTCATGAACTCATCAAAAACTGAAACACCGTCCACGAAAACATTCGTAACAAAGATAAAATGATTTGACCCAGCAATCTCCAGCCGCAAACGGCTTAAATCGGCTTTCATAAGTTTTGCGAAGTTGTTTGCCATTCCAATAGG